>PEBW01000012.1:0-2500 GCA_003050565.1 Brockia lithotrophica | reverse complement strand
CAGTTTTGCAACACTGACGGGTTCGGGCCTCCAGTGGGTCTTACCCCACCTTCACCCTGGCCATGGGTAGATCACCCGGCTTCGGGTCTACGGCAGCGTACTCTCGCCCTCTTCGGACTCGCTTTCGCTCCGGCTCCGGCTCCCCGCCTTAACCTCGCACGCTACCGTAACTCGCCGGCACATTCTGCAAAAGGTACGCCGTCAGGTCCCTACGACCCTCCGACTGCTTGTAGGCACACGGTTTCAGGTCCTCTTTCACTCCCCGCCAGGGGTGCTTTTCACCTTTCCCTCTCGGTACTATGCGCTATCGGTCACCGGGTAGTGTTTAGCCTTAGGAGGTGGTCCTCCCGGATTCCCACAGGATTCCCCGTGTCCCGTGGTACTCGGGGTGAAGTCCCAGAGAGCCGTGAACCTTTCGCCTACGGGGCTATCACCCTCTACGGCCGGCCTTCCCAGACCGTTCGGCTAGATCCACGGTTTCTTACTCCCCGGCGGGTCCCGAAGCCCCGCCCGGACTTCCCCCTCTACCCCGCACGAGCAACGGCTTCGGGCCTTTCACACCCGTGCGGTTTAGGCTCCTCCCCTTTCGCTCGCCGCTACTCGGGGAATCGCTCTTGCTTTCTCTTCCTCGGGGTACTGAGATGTTTCACTTCCCCCGGTTCGCCTCCGGCTCCCAGCCGGATGCCACCTCTTCCAGGTGGCAGGTTCCCCCATTCGGGCACCCCCGGATCTACGCCCGCTTGCGGCTCCCCGGGGCGTTTCGCCGCTTGCCGCGCCCTTCTTCGCCTCCCGGTGCCTAGGCATCCACCGTGCGCCTTCCCTACCTTGCTCCGCGTCTATCCGGTTTTCAAGGAGCCTCCCTGCGCCTTTTCTACAGGACGCATATGTCAAACATCTTGGTGGAGCTAGGCGGATTCGAACCGCCGACCCCCTGCTTGCAAAGCAGGTGCTCTCCCCGCTGAGCTATAGCCCCACGAAATATGGTGGGCCTAAATGGATTCGAACCATTGACCTCACGCTTATCAGGCGTGCGCTCTACCCCTGAGCTATAGGCCCACGTCGAGGGAAGGTCTCCCTCAAAACAGAACAGCGCTACACTCGCCCTCTCCCTAGAAAGGAGGTGATCCATCCGCACCTTCCGGTACGGATACCTTGTTACGACTTCACCCCAGTCGCCGGCCCCACCCTCAGCCCTGCTCAGGCCTTCAGGTGTTGCCGACTCCCATGGTGTGACGGGCGGTGTGTACAAGGCCCGGGAACGTATTCACCGCGGCATGCTGATCCGCGATTACTAGCGATTCCGCCTTCATGCAGGCGAGTTGCAGCCTGCAATCCGAACTACGACCGGCTTTCAGGGTTCCGCTCCGCCTCGCGGCTTCGCCTCCCGCTGTACCGGCCATTGTAGCACGTGTGTAGCCCAGGGCTTAAGGGGCATGATGATTTGACGTCATCCCCACCTTCCTCCGCCTCGTCGGCGGCAGTCCCCCTAGAGTGCCCGGCCTTACCCGCTGGCAACTAGGGGCAAGGGTTGCGCTCGTTGCGGGACTTAACCCAACATCTCACGACACGAGCTGACGACAACCATGCACCACCTGTGCAGGCTCCCTGCCCTACGACAGGGTCGCTCACCTTTCGGCTCGCTACCACCTGCATGTCAAGCCCTGGTAAGGTTCTTCGCGTTGCATCGAATTAAACCACATGCTCCACCGCTTGTGCGGGCCCCCGTCAATTCCTTTGAGTTTCAGCCTTGCGGCCGTACTCCCCAGGCGGGGCGCTTAGTGGGTTACCTGCGGCACGGAGGTTCCTCACCCCCACACCTAGCGCCCATCGTTTACGGCTGGGACTACCCGGGTATCTAATCCGGTTCGCTCCCCCAGCTCTCGCGCCTCAGCGTCAGGGCCGGGCCAGGAAGCCGCCTTCGCCACTGGTGTTCCTCCCGATATCTACGCATTTCACCGCTACACCGGGAATTCCACTTCCCTCTCCCGCCCTCTAGCCAAGCAGTCCCCTGCGCACCTCCACGGTTGAGCCGTGGCCTTTCACACAGGGCTTACTCGGCCGCCTACGCGCCCTTTACGCCCAGTCATTCCGGACAACGCTCGCCCCCTACGTCTTACCGCGGCTGCTGGCACGTAGTTAGCCGGGGCTTCCTCGTCGGGTACCGTCCAACTCGCCCTACGGCAAGCCCTCTTCCCCGACAACAGGGGTTTACGACCCGAAGGCCTTCCTCCCCCACGCGGCGTCGCTCCGTCAGGCTTCCGCCCATTGCGGAAGATTCCCTACTGCTGCCTCCCGTAGGAGTCCGGGCCGTGTCTCAGTCCCGGTGTGGCCGTCCACCCTCTCAGGCCGGCTACCCGTCATCGCCTTGGTGGGCCGTTACCCCACCAACTAGCTGATGGGACGCAGGCCCCTCCGCAGGCGGGCTCCTCACCCTTTCCTCCGCTAAGCATGCGCCCAGCGGATGTATCCAGGATTAGCCCCGGTTTCCCAGGGTTGTCCC
>PEBW01000011.1 GCA_003050565.1 Brockia lithotrophica | reverse complement strand
GCACGCACGCTCCCGGACACTCCTCGATGTGGGAGACGAGTTCCGCCGTACTCTCGCGGTCCAGAGCGTTGAACGGTTCGTCCAATAGATAAAGCGACGAGCGGCGGGCGAGGATCAAGGATAAAAAAGAGCTTCCGACGCATTCCGAGGGAGAACCGCTTCACAGGTTTTCGGAGTTCCTCCAACCTAAAGCGCCGAAGCAGGGCGAGCACGTCCTCCCGATACGTCGGCTGAACCGTCCAAAGCCCACGGAACACCTCGATATGTTCTAACGCGGTAAGTTCGTCGAAAAGGTAATCCTCGGCCGGAACATAGGCGATCTCAGGACGAATCTCCTGCAGACGTACCGGCTTCCCCAACCAGAACACCTGATAGCGAGGGAGGTACGACTCAAGCAGCCCAGCCACAAGATTCAAAAGCGTCGTCTTTCCGGTTCCATTTGGACCAACGAGAAGAACTTTTCCTCCCCGAGCGATCTCAAAGTTCATACCCTCAAAAAGCGGCGGACTTCCGTCGGTTGTGTAGGAAAACACGACGTCCCTAAGAACGAGCAGATCGCGTTGTCCCAACACGCATCCCTCACCCCCGAGAAGAAATATACGCTTCCACAAACGCCGCTACGACGAGAAGGATCTCCCCGAGCAAAAGAGCCCACGCGACTTCCTGAAGCCAACTCCTAAGGCGCTCGCCGGAGAGCCTTCCCTCTTGCCGAATGGATCGTAGTACGCGCAATCCGGTAAAGGAAGCGGCGGCGATGAGGCTTACGCCCATGATCTCGAAAAATGCGTGGGGCAAAACCTTCCGGAACACCACCTCCCAGCCGACGGAGTCCACCGCGATGTGCACGCTCGCCCCGAGCACAAGGCCTTGGAAGAGAAGAACGAGGAGCGACCCGAAACCAAAGCTCACCAGCCCGAAAACAAAGAGCAAAAACGCCACCAGTTCGTTATTGAGGAGAATCCTTTCCCATGAGAGGGTGGGAGGTACGATCGAACCAAAAGCATCCACGCTCTCTCCAAAACTGCCGCCAACTATAAATCCCCCAACGGTTCCAATCCCGAAGGCGAAGAACGAAGCCCCGGTCGCCGAAAGCCAGAATACAAGTGACGCCCTCTTTTCCTGTTCCGCGGTAACCCCAAGGGCCTCTCGGAACCGAAACGTCAAAAACAGCGCCCAGATCCCGAAGAAGGCCAATCCGTAAACAAGCCACCCCGTGCCCCGAACAAGACCTAACATGGCGACTACCAGGCTTACCAAAATTGAAGCATAGGTGAGCACCCTTGCCGGATAGTCAACGACCAACTGGAACATTTGATCTTCAATGATCTCTTCCTCGGGTGGGCGAAAGAGATAATCTTTCAAATGAAAGGCCTGCAAAAACCTCTGATACGGAATGGATGCGACCCTAAACACGGCGCCCATGAGAAACGCGCGAAAGACGAACGCAGCAACGACTCCGAGGATCAACGCGCGAACCCCGAGAAAAACGAACGCCACCGTTCCCAAAATCGCGAGCGGCACTGCGACAATGCGCCGCACGAGGCATGAAAGAAGTTCAATCTTGCTCAGCAAAAACGTCTCCGGCCGCTCCACCCCGAGAAGATGATAGAGCGGAAGTCGGCGAAGATCGGAACGATAGAAGAATACATCCTGAAAATAAGACTGAATCTCACTTGCTAATGCTTGCAATGAAGCAAAAAATACAATTAGGATCAAAAATGCGCGCACATACGGGTTGTTGGCCAGCTGAAGAATCGGCAAGACAAAGGCCAAAATAGCGACGAAAACCGTAGGTATACCCCACATCCACCAGGGTTGATCAAGTCTGTCCTGAAGACGAAGCAGACGAAGTCGATCTAAAGCAAAGATTCCTTCATACCTTGGTACTGCCCTTTCCCCGGACAAACAACGTTCGACAATCGCGCGCGGTAAACGAAACGCCTCTACCGCAAACGTTATCCGAAATCGCATGGAGTAAAATACGGCGAGAACCACAAGCCCCGGAACGAGGAAAAGCGCCCCGATCCACATCGGCCCCTCCATAAACGCCGTCACGGAAGAGGGTGTGAGAGAAAAAGCTTCCAGAAAACGCCTCACTTCGGAGCTAACGGCCTCACTAGTCGCACGCCACGACTCTGTCGAAATCCCCTGATTCAACATCACCCCGCGGGAGACTTCAAGAAAGCGGGCGACAAAAACTCCGAACCCATAGGCAAAAAAACCGAAGACTCCCCGTTCCAGGATGCCTATAAGTACCGTCCGCAGCGTATGAAACCCAGAGGTTCCTCCCAGCCCTCGCGTCGCCCGGTGCATGTAGGCGACCAGGGCCAACGCATCACCGAGCATCATGAGCGGAATGGCCCGCATCCCCATGACATTTATCAAGCCGAACATGGAAGGTAAGCGCACGGGAAAGTAATACAGCCAGCGGGCTGCAATGTCCTCCCACAGCATACTGCGGTAAAACGATTCATCGCTTGTTCTGCTCATACGATAAAAGAAGAAGCGATACTCTCTTTGCAATGTCTCCGGCTGTTTCAAAGTAGCCGAGTAAAAAATAAAAGTATAAAAAACAAGAAGCACCGCCCCTGTTAAGCCCGCACCCCAACTACCTTCCGTAAGATTAACTAAAAAAAGAATTATCGTCCCACTCATGAGCACTTCAGTTGCTCGGTAGAAAAAAAGAAAAAGAGGGTTATCCGAAAAACGAGGGAAAACAGCTCGTAAAAAAATAGGAATGTAGCGGCGCTCCATTCGTAACCATTTTAAGATAATTAGTTTCATATTCATCTTTCTAACACCACCACATTACCACAAAACAACACTTTTATATCCTTCTTTTTTGACCTTCTCCTTAATTGTCGCCACAAAAACTCTCCATCCAATGGCAAGAATTGCATCAGCGCCTCCGGAGAGAATGGCAGTGACAAATAAAATTATGGAAATAATTGAGCTGGCTGTAAGAACGTAGTTTACAATCGCGGTTGCTGTAGCTTGAGTAACACCAAAGTACCAGCTACCATTAACAAGAACATCATGGATACTCCTCCTTTGCAAATATGAAGTCAAAATTGTACGCCCCGCAAACTTCCTCATCCGCAGTCAGATTCACAAAATCTCCACTCACTTCTGCCCTTCCAGCAACTACTCGCCATCAGCTTCCTACTAGCTACATGTAGTCCTCCCTTAGCTACTGCCCTGACAAGAACGACTACACCTCACCTCCCACATCCCACCTCCTATTACCTCCCATAAGTCTTTGTATCTCTCTCTGCTTACTCTTCTACCAAGGTCGTCGCGGATTGTAAATACCTCAAACAAGGTATTTTCCCTCGCCGACCCCACACTCCCTCATCTTCCTCACTAACTCCCGCAATGTACCGACGCCGAGTTTCCGATACACATTTTTCCGGTGGGTCCGAACCGTCCAGATACTGATGTGAAGCTCCTGGGCAATGGCCTCATCGCTTAGCCCTTCGAGCACAAAGTCGAGAACCTCACGTTCGCGCTCCGTGAGCGTATTCTCTAAGAAAACCGCTTTCTCTCCTCCCGTTTCCTCCG
>PEBW01000010.1 GCA_003050565.1 Brockia lithotrophica | reverse complement strand
TCTTTTTATCCTTGATCCTCGCCCGCCGCTCGTCGCTTTATCTATTGGACGAACCGTTCAACGCTCTGGACCGCGAGAGTACGGCGGAACTCGTCTCCCACATCGAGGAGTGTCCGGGAGCGTGCGTTCTTGTCGCGCACCGCCCGCCTGAGGGTCTTCGGATGGACCGAATCGTCGACGTTCGGACGTTGGCAAAGGCAGCGACTCCTCCCGCCCGAGAGTAGATTTTCGGAAAGGATGAACGTAATCGTGACGGCGAGAGACCTCCTCATCTCTTTTTGATTTACGTTACGTTTATTATTATCGCAAAAATTTTAAAGTACATTGGAGTGATAACGCCTATAGTTGTTGCTATTCTTATTAGCATGATGATAATAGTCGGAGGAATCGAAAGTAAGGACAGTTTGCTCCGTGAATTTTATTCTAAAAAAACAAAAATAATAAAATAAAAAGTAGAACGGGGGGAGACGAGCGCTCCGGCATCTGAACTCCGTTCCCCCTTGACGTCGGCCTCCTCTGTTGCCGGAACTGCCGGAACGGGTGCCCATGCATGGGAATTGGAAGGGTGAGGAAGAGACAGACGCAAGCGCACGGACATCGTCCTTCGGCGCATATGCGAAATTCCAGCCCGAAGAAGCGGTTGACGAGGCGACGTAAGGGGCCCAACGCTTTCGTATTGGCGAAGCGCACGAGGTGCATCCGCGCAGTTGTCGGCGTGGTTCACGCCTGTCTGTAGTTTAAGGAGCTTTGTTTGGGCCGTAGCGTTGCCGATCGGGAAAGGCCAACCGGGTTATGTGGGGTCTATTCTTTCCGGAGAGTCGAGATCCGTACGGAAGCACATTGCGGGAGTTAGTGAAGAAGATGAAAGGGTGGGGCGTCGGCGTGGGAAAATACCTCGTTTGAGGTATTCATGGGGGCACCGGCGAGGGAAAAATACCTCGTTTGAGGTATTTACATTCCGCGCCGACCTTGGTAGAAGAGTTAAGCAGAGAGAGATACAAAGACTTATGGGAGGTGATAGGAGGTAGGAGGTGAGAGGTGAGGTGTAGTCGTTCTCGTCAGAGCAGTAGCTCGGGGAGGATCGCGGGTAGCTAGTAGGAAGCTGATGGCGGATGAGGAAGTATGTGAGGCACGCGATTTCTGAAATTATAAAAAAGGAGGAAAAAGGAATGTTTGGTTTCTTGCTGATGGTAGCCGGGACTCTTGGTATACCTCAGGCTGTAGCAGCTGCGATTGTTAGGTATATTGACACAGCAGATGATGTTATGACTTTAGTTACATTTCTTGCTGTTCTTACTGGGGGCGTAGTTGCAACAATTTTAAGATTTGGAGTGAAATTATTTGTTAGGAAAGTCAAGAATATAATAAAACGAGCTGGATATGCAGCGGCTGTTGCGTGGTAAGATAGTGAGAAGATAGAAGCCAGTTGTTCATAAAAACACGGTGGTGCTCGAAAAAGATGAATGCGAAAGTAATAGTATTAAAATGGTTACGAATGGAACGACGCTCCATTCCTATTTTTTTGCGATCTCTTTTCCCCTTTTTTTCCGAGAAACATTTTTTCCTAATTTTGTATAAACTAATCGATGTGTTCGTTGGTATTCTTGTAGTTATTATTTTTTTGCTTAATCATGCAGAAGGTATCTGGGATGCGGCCCTAGCAGAAGTGGGTTTTCTTATTCTTTATACACTTAGATTGCTTTTTTCAATAATAATTGCGATACGGCCGGATATGCTACAAAGAGAGTATTATTTTTCTTTCTATCGTATGAGCCGAACAAGTGACGAAGCGTTTTACCGCAGTATGCTGTGGGAGGATTTTGCAGCCCGCTGGCTGAAACACTTTCCCGCACGCTTACCTTTCGTGGTTGGCTTGATGAGTGTTATGGGGATTCGGGCTATTTTACTCGTACTGCTCGGTGATGCATTTAACTTAGCCGTCTACATGCATCGGGCGACGCGGGGGTTGGGGGGAACTGCTGGGCTGTATACGCTGCGGGCGGTACTGATGGGTGTTCTGGAACGTGGAATCTTCGGCTTTTTTGCCTATGGGTTCGGGGTTTTTGTCGCCCGCTTTCTTGAAGTCTCCCGCGGGGTGATGTTGAATCAGGGGATTTCGACAGAGTCGTGGCGTGCGACTAATGAGGCCGTTAGATCCGAAGTGAGGCGTTTTCTGGAAGCTTTTTCTCTCACACCCTCTTCCGTGACGGCGTTTATGGAGGGGCCGATGTGGATCGGGGCGCTTTTCCTCGTTCCGGGGCTTGTGCTTCTCGCCGTATTTTACTCCATGCGATTTCGGATCGAGATCGAGTCCGAGGTAAAGATGTTTCGTTTACCCCGTACGATTGTCGAACGTTGTTTGTCCGTGGAAAGGACCGTGCCACGGTCTGAAGGAATATATGCATTAGATCGGCTTCGTCTGCTTCGTCTTCAGGACAGACTTGATCATCCCTGGTGGATGTGGGGTATACCCACGGAATTTGTCATTCTTTTGGCTTTTTTCTTTCCAATTCTTCAGCTGGTACATAACCCATATGTGCACGCTTTTTTGTTATTAATTATATTTTACATGACTTTACAATACGTGGCTAATTATATTCAATCTGACTTTATTGAAATATTTTTATATTATTCTGATTTCCGACATCTCCCGCTCTATCACATTTTAGGTATTGATCGAGTGGATACGTTTTTGCGGAGCAAAATGGAACTTCTTTCGTGTTTAGTTCGGCGCGTTATGGCAATACCGCTTGCGATTCTAGTAATTGTGTCGTTAATTTTTCTTGGTATTCGCGCGGTAATTCTCGTAGTCGTTGCTGCGATTGTCTTTCGCGCGTTTTTCAAGAGTGCTGTGTTCGATGTTGCATTATTTCCGTATCAGAGGTTTTTGCTAGCTTTTAATTTAAAAGATTTTCGCACTCGTCCACCTGAAGAAGAGCAAATTGAAGATCAAGTGTTTCAGATGTTCACTTCTTATACGGAAAGAATTATCACGATAGCTTCAACATTTGTAAGTCTATTTGTTGCCGTTTCAGGTCTTGTTCGGGGCACGGGGTGGCTCGTTTACGCTCTGGTCTTTTTTGGGATCTGGACGCTGTTTTTGATGTCTCGGTTTCGGGAAACCTTTGGCGTTACTCCGGAACAGGAAAAGAGGGCGTCGCTTGTATTCTGGCTTTCGGCGACCGGTGCGTCGCTCTTCGTCTTCGGGATTGGAACCGTCGGCGGGTTTGCGATCGGCGGCAGTTTAAGCGATAATATCGATAATTTTGATAATTTTGGTTCAATTTTACCCCAAACTCTCTTTTGGGAAAAGATTTTTTTAAACAACGTTTTGGTTGCGTTTTTGATCTTTGTTTTCGGGGTGGTGAGCTTAGGTTTTGGGGCGCTCCTCGTTCTTCTTTTTCAAGGCCTTGTTCTCGGGGGGAGCGTTCGTATCGCAGCGGACTCCTTGGGCTGGGAGATTGTACTCCGGAAGATTTTGCCCCACGCATTTTTGGAGATCGGGGGCATAAGTCTCATCGCCGCCGCTTCCTTTACCGGATTGCGCGTACTACGATCCATTCGGCGAGAGGGAAGGTTCTCCGGCGAGCGTCTTACGAGTTGGCTTCAGGAAGTTGTGTGGGCTCTTTTGCTTGGGGTGATTCTTCTTGTCGTAGCGGCGTTCGTGGAAGCGTATATTTCTTCTCGGGGGTGAGGGAGACATGT
>PEBW01000009.1 GCA_003050565.1 Brockia lithotrophica | reverse complement strand
TTTTGTCCGTACCCGCCTGCACGTCGCACGTACAAAGGAGAACCCCAAGGAGCTTCTCCGGAGTCTTTGGGCACGTGGTACCCGAAAGGAGATGGTGCTATAGTAGAGGGCGGTGAGGTGACCGGCATGAAGACCATCGTGAACGCCCTCCTGCGCTCACCGGAAGGAATTCTCATGATCCGCAAGCCGAGCACGGGCTTCTGGTTTTTGCCCGGAGGGAAACTCGAGCCGGGAGAATCTCCGGAAGAAGGCGTCGTCCGCGAGGTTTTCGAAGAGACGGGGCTTCTGCCGCTCGAGATGCGCCTTCGGGGAGAGTTCCTCCTCCGGTTCGTCGACAACGTCAAGGAAGAGCGAAAGCTATACACGTTCGAAGTTTCTCGTTGGGAAGGCGACGTGGACTTCCTCTGTCGGGAGGGGAGCCTTGCCTGGCAGAAGGTCGAGCACCTCGATTTTCTTCCCATGCCCGACGGCGATCGGCGCGCAATTCTCGAACTTTTGGGAAGAGAGTCGTTTCTCCACGGCGAGTTTCTCTACCGGGAAGACTACACCCTCGTCGCCCACCGCCTCACGGGAACCCTTTTCGTATGAGGTTCCGGCACGCCCTTGTCCCTCGCGTCTGGGGAGCCCCCTGCGGAAGTGCAAGAAGAAGCCCGAGAGGAGGCTTCCTTCTCGCATTCGGAGGCTCCTTACGGAGAGCCCTCCTCGACGTGGACGAAGAGCCGGGGTGTCGAGAAGCCGTAGTGGGAAAATCCGCGGGACCACGGGTGGGAGGGAGACGGACGATGGAAGACGTGCGCTTTTTCCTCCTCTCCGGACTGTCGGGGGCGGGGAAGACGGTGGCCCTGCGAAGCCTTGAGGAAGCGGGGTTTTTCTGCGTCGACAACCTCCCTCCTTCTCTTTTGGGAAAGCTCGGCGAGCTCGTGATCCGCGCCGAAGGAAGGATCCGAAACGTCGCCGTCGTAATCGACGCCCGCGGGCGCGGCCTTCTCGCCGCTTGGAAAGAGGGGCACGCGGATCTTTTGCGTCTGGGCATTCGCCCCATGATCCTCTTTTTCGAGGCGAGCGACGAAGTTCTCGTGCGAAGGTACAAGGAGACGCGGCGGCGTCATCCCATCGCGGACGAAGGCTCTCTTCTGGACGCCGTTCGCCGCGAGCGCGCGATCCTCGAAGAACTTCGGGCGAAAGCCGACCTCGTCTTCGACACGACGCACCTGCGCCCAGAGGAACTGCGGGAGATCCTCTTCCGTCATGCGTTGCGCGCCGAACGGAGCCGGGTCCAGGTGCACGTGATCACCTTCGGCTTTAAGTACGGCCTCCCGTTGGACGCCGACCTCGTATTCGACGTGCGCTTTTTGCGCAACCCGCACTACGTCCCCGGACTTCGTCCGCTCACGGGGTGCGATCCTAAGGTGCGGGAGTACGTATTGGCGGATCCCGATGCATCTGAGTTCGTTTCCCGGGTAGAAGACCTCCTCCGCTTTCTCCTCCCCCGCTACGAGCGGGAGGGGAAACCGGAAGTCGTCATCGCCGTCGGTTGTACGGGCGGACGCCATCGTTCGGTGGCGATTGCCGAGGAACTTGCCGCCCGGCTTTCGGATACGTATGAAGTGCGCCAATTTCACCGCGACATCCGCCGGGAGGAAGGCGAGCGAGCCGAGCGATCTTCGGCGTGCGCCCCTCCCGAATGACCGTCCGTCTGGAGATCCCGGGATCGGGGCGACGTGCAGAAGCACATCACGCGACGAAGAGAGGGGAGCCGGGGAGATGCGTACCTTTCGCGTCGTCGCCATGGGCGGCGGTTCGGGGCTTTCCCAGCTTTTGCGAGGGCTCAAGCGCGGTCCCTTTGAGATCACGGCCATTGTTACCGTTGCCGACGACGGTGGATCGACGGGTCGCCTGCGAGAAGAGCTCGGGATTCCGGCCCCGGGCGACGTGCGAAACGTCCTCACCGCCCTTGCCGAGGCAGAAGCCCCCCTTGATCGGCTCATGGCGTATCGCTTCCACACCGACGGCGCATTGAACGGCCACAGCGTGGGAAACCTCTTGCTCGCAGCCCTCACGGAAATCTACGGCGATTTTTCCCGCGCCGTGTTCGAGCTCAGCCGGATCCTGCGCGTGCGCGGGAAGGTTTTGCCCGCAGCCAATGCGAACGTCAACCTCGCCGCGGAATTCGAGGACGGTACGGTCGTCGTCGGAGAGTCGCGGATTCCCGAAGTAGGGAAGCGGATTCGCCGCGTGTTCCTCCTTCCCGAGGCGCCCCCGGCCCTTCCCGAGGCCGTAGACGCGATCCTCCAGGCGGAACTCGTGCTCCTCGGCCCGGGCAGTCTGTTCACGAGCTTGATCCCCAACCTCCTCGTCCCGGCGCTCCGGGACGCCCTGTGTCGCACGCGCGCACCAAAGGTCTACGTCGTCAACCTCATGACCCAACCAGGGGAGACGGACGGATTGGGCGTTGTCGGCCACCTCCGGGCGGTAGAGGCTCACGTAGGTGGGCGTTGCTTCGACGCCGTGCTCGTCCACACGGGAGAGGTTCCCCCGGAGGTCGCCGCGCGTTACGCGGCAGGGGGACAATTTCCCGTTCGCGACGACGGAGAGGTCCTCGAACGCGAAGGATACCTCGTGATCCGGGGAGACTTTGCCCAGATGGGGGATACGTACTACCGCCACGACGGCGAAAAGGTAGGGGAGGCGTTGCTCGGGCTCTTGGGCGAGCCGGTCGGGGGGTGAGAGAACTGGGCACGTCGTTTACGGAGGTCGTCAAGGGAGAGCTCGTACACCGCGCAGGTACCCTCCGCGCCGACTGTCCGCTGGGGGAAATTCTCGGGTTCTTTCTTCTCGCGGCGGTGCGGGAAGGCGATGGGTTCGTCCTCCTCACGGAAAACGCCGCCGTTGCCCGTACAATGTACCACCGCCTGCGCGGGTTTGGCGTCGCCCCTGGGCTCGTCGTCGAGTCGGGGAGGCGCTTGCGAAAGCGTCGCCGCTACTTCCTGCGCTTGAGCGACGCCGACGTGCTCCGTCTGTTTGCCCTGTCTTCGAAGGCGGAGCGTACGGAAATCCGACTCCCGGGAGAACCCTCTCCCCCGGTCCTCGCGCGAAGGTTTCTGCGTCGACATCGCTCCCTCGCTTGCCGACGTTCCTTCCTCCGCGGAGCCTTTCTCGCCCGCGGGACGGTGAGCGATCCGAAGTCGCACCCCTACCACCTGGAGCTCGTCGTCCCTACGGAGGAGGCGGCCGAGGTCCTTCGGGAAGTCGGCGGCGCCTTTTCCCTGCACTTCAAGGAGATCTCCCGCCGCGGGAGTCCCGTCCTCTACCTGAAGGACGTCGAGGAAATCGTCGAATTTCTTCGCGTCGTCGAATCCACGCACGGGGTTCTCGAGCTCGAGGATGCCCGGGCGTTCAAGGAGCTCAAAGGCCAGGTCAACCGCCTCGTGAACGGAGAAACGGCAAACGTCGCCAAGTCGATCGAAGCGAGCCTGCGCCAAATCGAGGCGATTCGCACCATCGAGCGCACCGTGGGACTCGCTTCCCTTCCCCCCGCCTTGCGGGAAATTGCCGAGGCTCGGCTTGCGCATCCCGAAGTCAGCCTTGCCGAACTGGGGAGGTACGTGCGTTCGGGTCCGATCGGGAAGTCCGGCGTCAACCACCGCATGCGGAGGCTTCTCGAGATCGCCCGCCGACTTCATCCGAAGGTCGCGCGGGAAAAACCCAACGGTGTATAATACCCTTAGTTCCGTGGTTTTCTCGCAGGAAAGCGAGGGACGAAAGGTGGCCCTGGTGACGAGACCGGTGACGATTCGCCTGCACGGAGGCCTTCGCGCCCGATCGGCCGCCCGCTTCGTGCAGCAGGCGAATCGCTTTCGCGCCAACGTGTACCTCGAACGTGGCGAGCACCGCGTGAACGCCAAGAGCATCATGGGCGTCATGGGACTTGCCCTTGCCGCCGGCGAAGAAGTCGTCCTCCTTGCAGATGGACCCGATGCCGAAGAGGCGGTGACGGCCCTCGCGAAGTTCCTCTCCCATGAATATCCCGTGGAAGTGTAGGAAGAGCGTTGCCGGAAATGCCGAGGGGCGCACCGAACTGGTGCGCCCCTCGGCATTTGGAAGGAATTACGAAGCGTGTTCCAGGCGGACGTCCGTGGGTCGCGTGATCACGTGGTCGATGATCCCGTACTCCCGCGCCTCCTCCGCGGTGAGGAAGCGGTCGCGCTCCGTATCCTGGGCGATGCGCTCCAGGGGTTGTCCCGTCATCTCGGCGAGGAGGCTGTTGAGACGATCGCGCATGCGCAGAATTCGCCGCGCATGGATCGCGATGTCCGTTGCCTGGCCTTCCGCCCCTCCCCACGGTTGGTGGATCATGATCTCGCTGTTGGGGAGGGCGAAGCGTTTCCCCGGAGTCCCCGCCGCGAGGAGGAACGCCCCCATGGATGCGCACATCCCCACGCAGATCGTGTTTACGGGAGGCCGGACGAACTTCATCGTGTCGTAGATGGCGAGGCCCGCGGTGATCGATCCGCCGGGGCTGTTGATGTACAGGGAAATGTCCTTTTCGGGATCTTCCGCCGCGAGGTAGAGGAGTTGGGCGACGACGAGGTTGGCCACGTCGTCGTCGATCGGCGTACCGAGGAAGATGATCCGGTCCTTGAGCAGGCGCGAGTAGATGTCGTACGCGCGTTCCCCGCGCCCGGATCGTTCTACTACCGTAGGGATGATCACGTGCTTTCACCGTCCTTTCCGGTTTCGCTTTCCATTGTACCTTCCCTCCCCCCAATAAGTCAATAAAGGTAAAAGAATTCTGCTCCCCTTGCCTCCTATAGCCTCGAAACCGCGTCCCGACCCGGGCCTTTTCGCCTCGGCACGCCTTCCGTTTTGAGAAGTCGGAAATTCAGACAAGTTTTGGATCAGAGGAAGGATTTCTCAAAAGGAACGGAGAAAGTATACCCAGGAAGAGATTCCCGGATGCGGGGAGGGCGAGGAACGTTGTGGGATTCCCTGAGGATCCGGGAATGGATCGCCCGCGGGGAGAGGGTGTACCTCGCTTACCTTCAGGGGGACGGTCGCCCCGTCGAGGTCGGCGGGACGATCCTCAACCTCGTCGACGACGACGCGCTCATCGTGCGCGCCCGTACGGGGCTCGGCTTGGATCGCACGGTCGTGGTCCACAGGCACCGCCTTCTCTACCTCGAAAGCCTGAGCGACCGCCTTACCCACTTTGCGCGGGAAGAGTTCCTCCTCGACACGCGGTAGGGGAAAGCAAGTTTCCGGGCAGGAGTTTTACATATTTAAAATCTTTAGAATCCTTTTGCCAAAAAAATGGCGCCCCCGGAGGGAATCGAACCCCCGCACATGGCTCCGGAGGCCATTGCTCTATCCACTGAGCTACGGGGGCGCGCCGTTTTCCGGGTGCAAAGGGCATTATAGCACGCCGGAGGGTGGGACGCAAGGGTCTTTTCCTTGCGCCTCACCCTCTCTTGGGGTATATTTCCGGTGGGTTGGGTCACGCCGCGCGCATGTTTCGGACGCCTCCAAGCAAACGTAAACGTGGTGGGATTTGTCGCAAGGGTCGAGATCGCCTACCATGAATTTCTTCTCCGAGGAGGTTGCCGAAGGTCATGGTGCGTGTCGCCATCAACGGCTTTGGTCGCATCGGCAGGCTCACCCTGCGCGCGTGGCTCGAAAAGGGCGTACCCGAGATCGACATTGTCGCGGTAAACGACTTGACGGACGCTCCTATGCTCGCGCACCTTTTCCGTTTTGACTCGGTTCACGGGACCTTGCCTTGGGAGGTCGTTCCCGAAGACGACGGTTTTCGCGTGAACGGGCGCCGAATTCGCGTGCTCGCCGAACGCGATCCGGCGAAGCTCCCGTGGCGTGAACTCGGCGTAGAGGTAGTCGTAGAGTCTACCGGGCGCTTTACGAACCGCGAGGACGCCGCCAAGCACCTGGAAGCCGGTGCGAAGAAGGTGATCATCTCTGCGCCGGCCAAGGGAGACGACCTCACGGTCGTCATGGGCGTAAACGAGGGGCGCTACGATCCGGCGAAGCACCACGTGATCTCCAACGGTTCGTGTACGACGAACTGCCTCGCCCCCGTAGCCAAGGTGCTTCACGAAGCCTTTACGATCAAGAGGGGCTTCATGACCACCGTTCACTCGTACACGAACGACCAGCAGATCCTCGACTTGCCCCACAAGGACTACCGGCGCGCGCGCGCCGCCGCCCTTTCCATCATCCCCACCACGACGGGGGCCGCCCGCGCCATCGGCAAGGTGTTGCCCGAACTCGACGGCAAGCTAAACGGAATGGCCATGCGCGTGCCGACGCCCAACGTCTCCGTGAACGACCTCGTCGTCGAGGTGGAGCGGCCTACGGGCGTCGAAGAGGTGAACGACCTCTTCCGCCGCACGGCGGAAGGCCCCATGCGGGGAATCCTGGCCTACTCCGACCTCCCCCTCGTCTCCCGCGACTACAACGGCGATCCGCACTCGGCCATCGTAGATGGCCTCTCTACGATGGTCATCGAAGGGACGCTCGTCAAAGTCGTCGCTTGGTACGACAACGAGTGGGGGTACGCCAACCGGCTCGTGGACCTCGCGGCGTATCTCGCGCGCCGCGGTTTGTGAGCAAACGCGTCGGCCGGGACGCGGGCCTTTCCCCCCGGCGTGGCCCGTCCCTTTTGCCTCGTGCGAAAAGTATAGTAAAATTTGACTCGGTGCGCAACGATGAACCGCCGAGCGCGGAAGACCTGGTCACGGTAGGGGGGAGGATCATGGCCAAGAAGACGGTACGCGACATCGACGTGCGCGGGAAACGCGTCCTCGTCCGCGTCGACTTCAACGTACCGGTCAAAGACGGGGTGATCGCGGACGACCGCCGGATCCGGGAAGCTCTTCCTACGATCGAATACCTCCTTCGGGAAGGGGCCCGCGTGATCCTCGTGAGCCACCTGGGGCGGCCGAAGGCCCCTTTTGCTCCGGAATTTTCTCTGGCGCCCGTACGCGCCCGCCTCGAGGAGCTCCTGGGCCGGCCGGTGAAGCTTGCGCCGGACGTCGTAGGTCCGGAGGTCGAACGTATGGCGGAGGAACTCCGCCCCGGCGAGGTGCTCCTTCTGGAAAACGTCCGCTACTACCCCGAGGAGACGAAAAACGATCCGGATTTTGCAGCCCGTCTGGCCCGCCTTGCGGACGTGTACGTGAATGACGCCTTCGGGACGGCGCACCGCGCCCACGCTTCCACGGAAGGAGTGGCGCGCCTTCTCCCTTCCGTTTCGGGATTCCTTCTCGCCCGCGAAGTCGAGGTTCTCCGGCGGGTTCTGGAACAACCGGAGCGTCCGTTCGTCGCCATCTTGGGCGGGGCGAAGATCGCCGATAAGATCGGCGTGATCGAAAACCTCCTGGGGCGCGTGGACGCCCTTCTCGTAGGCGGGGGTATTGCCAACACCTTCCTCGTCGCCCGGGGATACGAGGTGGGCCTGAGTTTGTACGAACCCGATGGCGTGGATGTCGCCCGCCGCCTTTTGTGCGACGCGGAGGCGCTCGGCGTAGACCTTCTTCTCCCCGTGGATGCCGTAGTGGCCGCGGAGATTTCTGAGACGGCGGAGACGCAGGTCGTCCCCGTAGAGGAGGTTCCTGCGGACGGCCGGATCGGCGACATCGGCCCTCGGACGCGGGAGCTCTATCGTGAAAGGCTCCGGGGTGCGCGGACAATCGTGTGGAACGGCCCCATGGGCGTCTTCGAACTCTCCCCGTTTGCCGAAGGGACGATCGCCGTCGCCCGCGCGGTGGCCGAAAGCGGCGCGTATTCCGTGATCGGTGGAGGCGATTCCCTCGCTGCCGTGAAGCTTGCGGGAGTAGAAGACAAGGTGTCCCATCTCTCCACGGGTGGGGGGGCGACGCTCGAATTTCTCGAAGGCAAGGAGCTTCCGGGCATCGCCGTCCTCCCGGACGCGTGAGGTGGTGGGCGTGAAGCCCTGGCTTGGCGCGAACTGGAAAATGCACAAGACCGTCCGCGAAGCGCGGGAGTACGTCGCCCGCTGGAATTCCCTCGTGGAGGAATCCCCCCTAGGGGAAGAGGCCGAAGCAGTCCTCTTCCCGCCCTTTACGGCCCTGGCCGCGGTTGGGGAAGCGCTCGTAGGGGCCTCCCTCGGGGCGCAAAACGTCTACCCGGAAGACGGGGGGGCGTTTACGGGGGAGATCTCTCCCCCTATGCTCGCGGAGCTCGGCGTGCGCTACGTACTCGTCGGTCACTCGGAGCGGCGGCACATCCTGGGAGAGGAGGACGCCTTCCTCCGGCGGAAGTTCGACGCCCTCGTCGCCCGCGGGTTCGTTCCCGTCCTCTGCGTCGGGGAAACGGCGGAGGAGCGGCGGACGGGCAGGACGGACGAGGTGCTCCTTCGCCAGTTGGACGGGGTACTCGGGGAGCGCGAGGCGTTTCCCGGAACGTTCGTCGTCGCCTACGAGCCCGTATGGGCAATCGGAACGGGCATTCCGGCGACCCCCGAAGATGCGGCGCAGGCCGTCGCGCGCATCCGCGCGTACTTACGCGAGCGATTCGGCGCGCCCGCAGACGGCGTTCCCATCGTCTACGGCGGAAGCGTAGATCCGGACAACGTAGGGGGATTCGTGCGACCCGGGGTTTCCGACGGAGCGCTCGTAGGCTCCAAGAGCCTCGAGGCGGACGTCTTTTTCCGCCTCGCCCAAAACGCCCTCGAAGCGTGGCGAAAGGGGTAGAGCTGGCCTCCGCCCGCAAAATCCGGTACGGTAGGGAACAAAGGGTTTCGACCTCCGCGCCGCGAAAGGTCGCCCGTCGTGTGGGGCACGAAAGGAGATGAGGGGATGGGGAAGGGGCCTTACCTCCTCGTCGTGTTGGACGGATGGGGGATGCGGGAGGAGACGTACGGCAATGCCGTCGCCCTCGCCCGCACGCCGAACTTCGATCGCTACTGGAGTACCTACCCGCACACGCTCCTTCGGGCTTCCGGTCCGGCTGTGGGGCTTCCCGAGGGACAGATGGGGAACTCGGAGGTGGGTCACCTCAACCTCGGCGCCGGGCGCACCGTATACCAGGACCTTTTGCGCATCGATCGCGCGATCGAGGACGGGACCTTCTTCGAAATCCCTGCCTTCGTACACGCCGTTCGCACCGCCCGGGATCGGGGAAGGAACCTCCACCTCATGGGGCTCCTCTCCCCGGGGGGCGTGCACAGCCACATGCGCCATCTCTTTGCCCTCCTCGACTTTGCCCGGCGCCAGGGATTCGGCCGCGTCTACGTGCACGCCTTCCTCGACGGGCGGGACGTCCTTCCCACCAGCGGGAAGGGCGACGTGGCGCGCCTTCTCGAGGTGACGTCGTCTTCGGGCGTGGGGACGCTTGCCACCCTCATCGGACGCTACTACGCCATGGACCGCGACCGCCGATGGGAGCGGACGGAACAGGCGTACCGCGCGATCGTCTACGGCGAAGGGATTCCCACCCGAGACCCTCTCTCCGCCCTCGACGAAGCGTACGCCGCAGGCGAGACCGACGAGTTCTTGCGCCCTCGCGTTCTGGTGGACGACGAAGGTCGTCCGCGGGTCCGCCTTCAGGACGGCGACGCGGTGATCTTCTTCAACTTCCGTCCGGACCGGGCGCGCCAACTCGTGCACGCCCTCGTAGACGAGGAGTTTCACGGGTTCGACCGCGGGCCGGAGCGTCCGAAGGACCTGTACGTCGTCACGATGACGGAGTACGAGGCAAACCTTCCCGTGCGCGTCGCCTTTCCGCCGGAGCACCTCGTGCGCACGGCCGGGGAGGTCTGGGCGGAGGCGGGACTCTCGCAGCTCCGCATCGCCGAGACGGAGAAGTACGCCCACGTCACGTACTTCTTCAGCGGCGGCCGCGAGGAACCCTTCCCGGGTGAGCGCCGCGTGCTCATCCCCTCCCCCAAGGTCGCCACGTACGACCTCAAGCCGGAGATGAGCGCCTACGAGGTGGCCGACGCGCTCCTGGAAATTCTCCGGAGGGACCCCCCCGACGTCGTCGTCCTGAACTTCGCCAACCCGGACATGGTCGGGCATTCCGGCAAGCTCGAACCCGCCATCCGGGCGGTGGAGGCGGTGGACGAAAACCTCGGGCGCGTGCTGGACGCCGTCCTCGCCCTCGGGGGTGTCGCCTTCATCACCGCCGACCACGGAAATGCGGACATGGTGCTCACGCCGGAAGGGGAACCCTTTACCCAGCACACGCTGAGCCCGGTTCCGTTCATCGTCACCCTTGAGGGAATTCGCCTGAGGGAGGGCGGCGTTCTCGGCGACGTCGTTCCCACGATGCTCGACGTGATGGGGATTCCCAAACCGCCGGAGATGACGGGAACGTCGCTCATCTTGCGCGAGGTGGGCGCGCGGTCGGAGCGGGAGTAGGGCGACGATTCGAACCGTCGGGCGGCGCAAGGTGCAGAGAGATTGCCAGCCTGAGGAGGAATCCACGTGAGCTGGATCGAACAGGTTGTGGGCCGCGAGGTCCTCGATTCGCGAGGGTTTCCTACGGTGGAGGTGGAGGTGGTCCTTTCCAGCGGCGCCCGGGGGCGGGCCATCGTCCCCTCGGGAGCGTCCACGGGTGCACACGAGGCGCTCGAGCTTCGCGACGGTGGTGCGCGCTATCGCGGGAAGGGAGTCCTTCAGGCCGTAGATCACGTGAACTCCGTAATCCGCGAAGCGCTTCTCGGCCTCGATCCCCTTCGTCAACGCGACATCGATGCCGTGCTCGTGGAGCTCGACGGGACGGACAACAAGTCGCGCCTGGGGGCAAACGCCATCTTGGGAGCTTCGCTCGCCGTCGCCCACGCCGCGAGCGAAGACCTGGGCATTCCGCTCTTTGCGTACCTTGGGGGTGCCAGGGCGCGCCTCCTCCCCGTGCCGCTCATGAACGTCTTGAACGGCGGAAAGCACGCGGACAACGCCCTCGACGTGCAGGAATTCATGATCGCGCCTGTGGGTGCTCCGACCTTCCGCGAGGCACTGCGCATGGGTGCCGAGGTGTTTCATGCCCTGCGCGACGTCCTCAAGTCCCGCGGGCACTCCGTGAATGTGGGAGACGAAGGGGGGTTCGCTCCGGCGCTCGCGCGGACGGAAGAAGCTCTCGAACTCCTCGTAGAGGCGATCGAAAGGGCGGGCTACCGCCCCGGCGAAGACGTGCTCCTCGCAATGGACGTTGCGGCGAGCGAACTGTTCCGCGACGGACGATACGTGTTTGCCGGAGAGGGGCGCTCGCTCACGGCGGAAGAGCTCGTAGACGTCTACGCCGACCTCGTCCGCCGCTACCCGGTGTTTTCCATCGAAGACGCGCTGGCCGAGGACGACTGGGAGGGCTGGGCGAAGCTCACGTCCGCCCTCGGCGGGCGGGTGCAGCTCGTCGGCGACGACCTCTTCGTCACGAACCCCGCCCGCCTCGAAGAGGGGATCCGCCGGCAGGTGGCGAACGCCGTCCTCGTGAAGGTGAACCAGATCGGAACGCTTTCCGAGACATTCGATACGTTGGACATCGCGGCGCGCGCGGGGTACCGTTCCATCCTCTCCCACCGTTCGGGGGAGACCGAGGACGTGACGATCGCCCACCTGGCGGTAGCCACCGGTTCCGGACAGATCAAGACGGGGGCGCCGTCGCGTACGGACCGCGTCGCCAAGTACAACGAGCTCCTGCGCATCGAGGAGCACCTCGGCGACGCCGCCCTGTACGCGGGGACGCTTCCCCCGTTCCGCAAGTCGTGAGCCGTCTCGTCCTTGTGGTGCAGTGGATACCGTGATAAAATGTACCGTACGCATGGGTTCGACCTTTTCCGTGGGCGGTTTTCGCGTGTGGGCGGGGGGAGGTCCGGTGGTGAAGACGGCGCTCGAGGTCTTGCTCGTGCTCGTTAGCCTCGCCCTGATTGCCACGATCTTGTTACAACCGGGGCGAAGCGCAGGTCTGAGCGATGCGATCACGGGGGGGGCGGAGCACCTCTTTGGCCGCCAAAAGGCGCGCGGTCTCGAAGGGACGCTGGCCCGCGCTACGCGCTGGCTTGCGGTTGCCTTCATGGTGCTCGCGTTCGTCCTCGTGTACTTCTTGCGCTGACGTCGCGTGAGCGATCGGGCGGGCCCCGGGCGGCCCGCCCGATCGTTTTTCCGAGGGACTGGCCCGCGGGGTCAGAAGCCGGCGTTGGGGAAATCCTGAAAATCGAACGAGGAGGTGAATTCCGGTGGTTTTGTCCGAAGACCCGGTAGCGCAGGCCGTCGTGGGAGCCGTTCGACAGGCCGCTCGCCCTCTGGCTTCGTCGGAACTCGTCGAGCTCCTGGCCGCGCGAGGGATTTCGGAGGCGGCCGTGCGGGAAGTTCTTTCTCGCCTCGTCGAGGAGGGCGAGATCGTGCGCACGCGTTCTCGGCGCTACGGCCTTCCGGAACAGATGAACCTCGTCCGCGGCAGGCTCGAAGTGCACACCCGGGGATACGCCTTCCTTCTCCCCGATCGAGAAGGCGAGCCGGACGTCTACGTCCCGGCGGCGAACCTTCACGGGGCGTGGCCGGGAGACGTGGTGCTCGTGCGCAAATCGGGGACCGGCGGAAACGGCCGTAAGGTGGAGGGGGAGGTCGTAAGGATCCTGCGCCGCGCCTTCCGCCGCGTCGTGGGGACCTACGAAGAAGAAGCACGCCTCGGTTACGTCGTCCCGGACGATCTCCGAATCCCGGGGGCGATCACGGTCGCGCCGCGAGAGCGCCGCGGTGCCGTTCCCGGTCACAAAGTGGTCGTCGAGATCCTCGAATACCCGGACGACCGCCGTCCCGCCGTGGGGCGCGTCGTGGAAATCCTCGGACACAAGGACGATCCGGGCGTGGACATCCTCTCCATCGTCCGGAAGTACGAACTTCCCGAGGCGTTTCCCGAGGACGTCCTCGAAGAGGCCGCTCGACTGCCCGACCGCGTACGCGAGGAAGACTTGGTGGGTCGGAGGGACCTCCGCGAGGTAGACGTGTTCACGATCGACGGCGAAGACGCCAAGGACTTCGACGATGCCGTGCACATCGAACCCCTTCCCCGAGGCGGCTGGCGTCTCGGGGTGCACATCGCGGACGTGAGCGCCTACGTGCGCGAGGGGACGGCACTCGACCGCGAAGCGTACCTCCGCGGTACGAGCGTATACCTCGTCGACCGCGTGATCCCCATGCTTCCCCACACGCTTTCCAACGGGATCGCCAGCCTCAACCCCGGGGAGGACCGGCTCGCGATCAGCGTGCTCCTGGACTTCGATGCGGAGGGGCGCCGCCTTCGCTACGAGTTCTTTCCGAGCGTGATTCGCTCGCGGGCGCGGATGACCTACACCTCCGTGAATCGACTCCTTTCCGGAGAAGAGGCGGAGGACGCCTTTACCTCGCGCGAGGTGTACGAGAGGTTCCGCGAAAACCTCTTCGCCATGGCCGAACTTGCGCGTAAGATCCGCGCGCGGCGTAGGGCGCGGGGGGCGATCGACTTCGACCTCGACGAGGCGCGCATCGTCCTGGGCGACGACGGGAAGCCGATCGACGTGCACCGCCGCGAACGCGGCGAGGGGGAGCGGTTGATCGAGGACTTCATGCTCGTGGCCAACGAGGCGATTGCGGAGTGGGCCGAAGCGGCGGACCTCCCGTTTCTCTACCGCGTGCACGAACCTCCGGACCCGGAAAAAATGCGGGGATTCTTCGAGTTCCTCGCCAACCTCGGCTACGTAGTACGCGCCCGTCCCGGGGGTGTGACGCCGAAGCAACTTCAGGCCGTCCTCGAGGAGGCGCGGGGGGAGCCGGAAGAGATGGTCATCTCCACGCTCCTCCTCCGGAGCATGCAGCGCGCGCGGTACGCCGCGGAAAACCTCGGGCACTTTGGCCTTGCGGCAACGCACTACACGCACTTTACGGCCCCCATCCGGCGATACCCCGATCTCATCGTCCACCGCTTACTCCGCCGCTACGCCTTCCACGGTCGCATTCCCGACGCCGCGGAGCGGGAGCGCCTTGTCGAATGGCTCGACGAGGCGGCCAAGCACACGTCCACGCGCGAGCGCGTGGCGATGGAGGCAGAGTGGGAAACGGAGGCGTACAAGAAGGCGGAGTACATGCAGGCGCACGTCGGGGAGACGTTCGACGGCGTCGTGAGCGGCGTGACGTCCTTCGGCCTCTTCGTCCGCCTGCCGAACACGATCGAGGGTCTCGTCCACCTGAGCTACATGACCGACGACTACTACGTCTTTCACGAGAAGGAGATGATCCTCGTCGGCGAGCACACAGGCAAGGTGTACCGCATCGGCGACCCCATACGGGTGACGTGCGTCGGCGTTCATCTCGAGGAGCGGACGATCGACTTCGCCTTGGCAGAAGAGGAGCTCCCCGACCGCCCCTTGGGGCAGGCGAAGCGCCGCGTCAAGGTGATCCGTCCCGACGACGGCGCTCCGGGCCGTGCGCCGTCCGGTTTTGCCCGGGGAAAACCCCACTTCGACGGCGCGCGGCGAAGCTCTACGCCGAAAGCCGTCCGGGAACGGGACGCGTACTTTGCCGAAGGCGGTCTTGCCGGGGATGCTTCGTCGCGGGGGAGAAAAGGGCCGGTGCCCGCCGAGTTCGCCGACCACGAACGCGGAAAGGGCGCCCAAAAACGGAAGAAGCGCCGGAAGTGAGCCGGAGTTTCGCCGACCGCAAGGGAATCCGGATCGGACTTCGGTTCGGTCCTCGGTCCGCCGCGGGACGTTTCGGGGAGGTGGGGAGGCATGGGCGGGGAACGGCGCGTGTTCGCGGAAAACCGCAAGGCCTTTCACGACTACCACATCGAGGAGCGCTACGAGGCGGGGATTTCCCTTCTCGGTTCCGAGGTCAAGGCGGTGCGCCAGGGGCGCGTAAACCTGCGCGACAGCTATGTCCGCATCCGCGACGGCGAGGCGTACGTTGTGGGGATGCACATCAGCCCGTACGAAAAGGCGTCGGCCTTTGTCCCCGATCCGACGCGTACGCGGAAGCTCCTCATGCACCGCCGCGAAATCGAGCGCCTCATGGGCAAGGTGCAAACGGAGGGGTATACGATCGTCCCCCTCTCCCTCTACGGCAAGGGAAGATGGATCAAGTTGGAAATCGGTCTGGCCAAAGGGAAGAAGCTGCACGACAAGCGCGAAGCGCTGCGCGAGCGCGCGGTTCGCCGCGAAATCGAGCGCACCCTGAAGACGAAGAATCGGTGAAACCCCGGAAGTCGCAGGACTTCCGGGGTTTTGCCGTTCGAGGCCGGGGGCGGGTCTTCGGGGGGCTAACCTTTGGGGAAGTACTCGCGCCAGCGGCGATCGACGAGGCGCACCGTCTCCGGGTCCGGTTCGACTTCCGGAGGGTAGAAGGGCTTCATGCGAGCGTCGACGACGAGAGGGAGGCGGTAGGCCGGTCGGTGCTTGTGGATCGCGAAACGGGCGTAGAGGTCGTGGGCGGGATCGAAGCGGGTGAAGACCGTCCACAGGAAGAGGCGGGGATCTCGGAGGTCCCCGGCTTTCCGGTCTACGAGGACGACGAGAGGCCACGCTTCGAACTCCCCGCCTTCGGGTGTCCCGCCCTTCGCGGCGTCTTCTCCTGCAGGTCCGCCGTTTCGAGGGGACGCGTGCGCTGCGCCGCCGACTGCGGCAGATGGCCCTTCCGCGGCGTCGTCAGGTTCGGCGAGCGCGTCGAGGAGGGCTTGGGGAAAGGCGGGATCTTCCACGAATTCCGGGCCGTGGACGACGAGCGTTCCCGGGGCAAAGGCGTACGCGTCCTCCGCACCGCGCGGGAGCCGGCGGAGGAGGGAAGCGGGGGGAACCTCTCCGAGCTTCCGCAGGGGTTCGCCTACGCCGAGAAGGACCGCCTTGCTCCCGTGGTTCAACTTCCGCCCCGTGTAGTCGAGGGTGTCCATGGCCGTCTCGGCGAAGACGTAGAGATCCCTTTCGGGCGCGAAGCGCGCGAGTACGGCGGTGAGGACGGTGCGGAAGTCCCGCACGTCGACGTCGGCGTCCGTGGCGAGAAGGAACTTCGTGAGGGTGAGCTGCCCCTCTCCGAGGAGGCGCAGGGCGTGGGCAAATGCCTCCCGCGGGTAGGATTCGCGCAGTACGGCCGCCGCCACGGGATGAAAGCCCGCTTCGCCGTAACTCCAGAGGGCCCGCACGCCGGGCATGACGAGGGGGAAGAAGGGGGCGAGGAGACGCTGGAGGTATTCGCCGATGTAGTAGTCTTCTTGCCGCGGTTTTCCGACGACGGTCGCGGGGAATACGGCGTCCCTTCGGTGGGCGACGAGACGCAGGTCGAAGACGGGGAAGTCGTGGACGAGGGAGTAGTACCCGTAGTGGTCGCCGAAGGGGCCCTCGGGCTCGCGCACGTGGGGCGGTACTACGCCCAAAAGGGCGAATTCCGCCGTGGCGATGAGGGGGTGGGGGTGGTCCGGGATCCGGACGATCGGGATCTTGTCGCCCATGAGGAGGGAGGCGAGGAGGAGCTCCGAAACGTTTTCGGGGAGCGGGGCGATCGCCGCGATTACGAGGGCGGGCGGGCCGCCGAGGAACACGGACACCGGGAGGGGGCGGTTTTCCTCCTCTGCGGCGTGGTAGTGGAAGCCGCCCCCGCGGTGGATCTGCCAGTGCATCCCCGTGCGCGTCGGCCCTTTGATTTGCATCCGGTACATGCCGAGGTTCGACCCGCGTCCGCGGGGGTCTTCCGTGTACACGAGAGGGAGGGTGAGGAAGGGGCCGCCGTCCATGGGCCACGAGGTGAGGGCGGGGAGACGGGTGAGGTCGAAGGCGGCGTCGACGACCTCCGTGACCGGCGCACGCTCGCTCGGCCCTTCCCGCGTGCCGATGCGCGCCAGCGCCCCCAGAAGACCTCGCCTTTCCCACAGATCGCGCAGGCTCGGAGGGAAGTTTTCCGTGACGAAGGAGACGAGGTCGCGGACGAGGTTTTCCGGCCTTCCGCCGAAGGCGAGCTCGAGCCTGCGGGGCGTCCCGAAGAGGTTGGTGACCACCGGGAAGGGGCTGTGTTTCGGCTGGCGGAAGAGGAGGGCCGGCCCGCCCTCGGCGATCACCCGGCGGTGGATTTCGGCGATTTCCAGGCGGGGGTCGACGGGGACGTCGATGTCCACGAGGTCGCCTTCCCGCCGCAGAGCTTCGAGGTATTCGCGCAGGTCGCGGAACACGCGTTTCCCCCCCTCGGAATGGGAAGTGCGCATCAACTGAGGAACCACCCTACGGCCGCCTGAGCGTGGATGAGCGTCGTGTCGAAGGCGGGGACGGAGAGATCGTTGGCATCGGGGAGGAGGAGGCCTATTTCTGTGCAGCCCAAGATGATCCCCTCCGTCCCCCGCTCGACTCCTGGGAAATCCGAAGCTGTCTTCAGCGTACTTTCCCGCGGACGCGCGTGCAAGCGTCGCTTCGGCCGAGGGAGCTTCGCTCCGACCGCTGCCCTTGGCCGGCGAAATGCGGTAAGCTGAAGCTGGCGTGGGTGCCCGTGTGTTCTGAAAGGCGACAACCCGTACAAACGAGGTGAATCGCGTGCAAGGTCGAAGCAACGCCTCCGGTGGTCGGCTGCGCGCGTCGTTTGCCGGCGTTCGCCCATTCGTGGCGGAGTCGGAGGAGATCCGGGGAATTTCTCGGGCGGCAGAGGTACTCGCCGATCTCGTGCGCCGGGCCGAGGACGGAAAAGAAGGTCTCGGGTGGCTCCGCCTCCCGGAGGAGACGTCGGAAGACCTCCTTGCGGAAATCGAGTCGACGGCCGAAGAACTTTGCCGCGAGGTTGAGGCCGTCGTCGTCGTGGGCATCGGCGGATCGTACGCGGGAACGCGGGCCGTTCTCGAGTTCTTGCGCCCGCCGTTTGCCGCTGCCCTTCCGGGATGTCCGGAGGTATACTTTGCCGGCCACCACCTCGGGAGTTTTTACCACGCGTCGCTCCGCGAACGCCTTGCGGGGAAGCGCGTGGCCCTCGTCGTCGTTTCCAAGTCGGGGACGACGCTCGAACCGGCGGTCGTCTTCGCGTGGCTCGAAGATGCCCTGGAACGCGCCGGGGCTCTTCCCCAAGGACCTCGGAGTGTCGTGGCGATCACCGACCCGGAGGCGGGCGTGCTCCGCGAACAGGCGAACCGCAGGGGATACCGCACCTTTGCCGTGCCTCGAGACGTCGGGGGACGCTTTTCCGTCCTCACCCCCGTCGGGCTCGTCCCCTTGGCGCTGGCGGGAATTTCGCCGCGTCGCCTTCTCGCCGGAGCGCGCGAAGGATTCGTCCGCTACAGGGAGCCCGACGCCGAAAACCCCGCTTTACGCTACGGGCTCCTCAGGTACCTCTTGTACCTCAAGGGGTACGTCGTCGAGGTCCTCGCCGTCGGGGACCCGACGCTCGAAGGCTTTGCCGAGTGGTGGAAGCAGCTTTTCGGGGAGAGCGAAGGGAAGGACGGGCGAGCCCTCTATCCCGCCTCCGCGGTCTACACCCGAGACCTCCACTCTCTCGGGCAGTACTTGCAGGACGGCCGCCGCCACCTCCTGGAGACCCTTTTCGTCGTGGAGGAAGAGGAACGGCTCACCTTGCCCTTTGCGCCGGAGGACCCCCACTGGGGGTACCTCGCCGGCCGAACCTTGCGCGACGTCCTCGAAGCGACGCTCGCAGGTGTCGTGCGCGCCCACACGGAGGGAGGGATTCCTCTCGTGGAACTGCGCCTGCGCGAGCGTTCGCCGGAGGCCCTCGGGGAAGCGTTTGCCTTTTTCGAAGTCGCTGTGGCCGTGAGCGCCACCCTTCTCGGCGTGAACCCCTTCGATCAGCCTGGCGTCGAGGCGTACAAACGCCACACCCGCCGGCTCCTCGGAGGTGCGGAATAGACAAGCGGGGAGGGGGAGTTGTCTTGCACGAGATGCGTCTCGATCGCCTGCTCGCCCGTTCCGGCTACGGAACGCGCAAGGAAGTCCATCGCCTGCTTCGGGGAGGGTTGGTGACGGTAAACGGCGTAGTCGTCCGGGACCCGGCGACGCGCGTCTCGCCCGAAGAAGACGAGGTCGCCGTCGAGGGAGAGGCCGTGACCTACCGCCCGTCCCTCACCCTCCTCGTGTACAAGCCCAAGGGGTACGTATCCGCGACGCGGGACGCCCGCTACCCCACCGTCCTCGAGCTCGTGCCCGAAGAATTTCTCCACCGCGAGCTCTTTCCCGTAGGGCGACTGGACGTGGACACCACGGGTCTTCTCCTCCTCACCGACGACGGTGTCCTCGCCCACCGCCTCACGTCACCGCGCTGGCGGGTGCCCAAGGTGTATCACGTGCGGGTGCTCGGCCGCGTCGACGAACGCGATCGCGAGGCCTTCGCCCGCGGGGTGGCTTTAGAAGACGGAACACGGACGCGCCCCGCCGAGCTCCGGATCCTCGAGGGGCAATCCCTCGCCGAGGATCCCGTGGTTCTACGCTGGGCGCGGGAGATCGAGGATTCCTCTGCGGCGGAGAGCGTCGTCGAGGTCGTCCTCACGGAAGGCCGCTACCACCAGGTGAAGCGCATGTTCCGGGCGCGCGGGAAAGAGGTGCTCGCCCTCCACCGCGTCCGCTTCGGCCCCCTCGCGCTCGGAGATCTCCGAGAAGGCGAAGCGCGCCTCCTCACCTCTGCGGAGGAGGAAGACCTGCGAACCCTCGTCGACCTCGCCTGATCCCGGTATGACCGCCGCACCGGTCGCCCAACCTAAGAGGGCGAAGCGGGCGGCGGTTTTTTGTTCCGAGTGGGCGAAAGGACCGAAAGGAGGGGGTTCGTTTGGAGCATCCGCTCACGCGCGACGTCCTCAGCGATCCCGAGGCGTACCAAAGGCTTGCCCGCGATCGGGAAACCCCGCGGCCCGTTCTTTTGAATTCCCTGCGCGCCTTCCTCGTCGGGGGGGCGATCTCCCTCTTCGGGCAACTCGTCACCGACTTCTACGTCCACGTGTTTCACTTCTCTCCGAAGGAGGCAAACAACCCCACCGTGGCGACGCTCATCTTTTTCGCCGTGCTCCTCACGGGTCTCGGGTGGTACGACCGCATCGGCCAATGGGGAGGCGCGGGGGCCATCGTACCCGTCACCGGCTTTGCCAATACGATGGCCTCTTCTGCCCTCGACCACCGGAGCGAGGGGTACGTCCTCGGCGTGGGCGGCAACATGTTCAAGGTGGCCGGACCCGTGATCGTGTTCGGTGTTGTCTCTGCCTTTGCCGTCGTCCTTGTCCGCTCTCTCGCAGAGCTCCTCGTCCGTGGTGCGGTCGGAGGATGAGGGTGCGCCGCCCGGCGGCGGACGGAGGGAAGGAGGAGGTGTGCTCGTCTTGCGGCAAGGGAGGACCTGGGTATTCTCTCACCCCCCGGCGATCTTCGTCACGGCCACGGTGGGCGGTCCGCGGGAAAAGGAGGGTCCTTTGGGTAGGGTACTCGACCGAGCGTACGAGGACCCGTACGTAGGGGAAAAGACCTTTGAACGCGCCGAGCGAGCCCTCTTGGAGTCTGCGGTAGCCATCGCCCTCCGCAAGGGATCCCTCGCGCCGGGGGACATCGACCTTTTCGTCGGCGGCGACCTCTTGAACCAGATCGTCTCCACCGCCTACACCGCGCGTTCCCTCGGCGTTCCGTACCTCGGGTTGTACAGCGCATGTGCCACGTCGACGGGCGGCCTCGCCTTGGCCGCGCTCCTCGTGGCTTCGGGAGCTGCCGGCACGGTCCTCACGGGGGCCGTGAGTCACAACCTCGCCGCCGAACGGCAGTTTCGCCAGCCGACAGAATACGGGGGTCAGAAGCCCCCTACCGCCCAGACGACGGTGACGGGTGCCGGCGTAGCCGTCGTGCGGCCCACGGGCCTCCCCGTTCGCATCCGCGCCGCGACGGTGGGGCGCGTCGTGGACATGGGGATCACGGATGCCATGAACATGGGGGCGGCCATGGCCCCCGCCGCCGTGGATACGCTGCGCTCCCACCTCGCGGACGTAGGGCTTTCCCCGGGAGACTACGATCTCATCGTCACCGGGGACCTCGGAGAGGTCGGGCGCAAGATCTTCCTCGACCTCATGCGCGAGGCCGGCCTCTCCTTCGATCCGGAGCGTGTGCAGGACGCCGGGCTCATGATCTACGACCGCAGCCGCCAGAACGTCCTCGCCGGCGGCAGCGGCGCCGCGAGTTCGGCCATCGTCTACTACGGACACCTCGTCCCCGAAATGGCCGACGGTCGTTTGCGTCGCGTCCTCCTCCTCGCCACGGGGGCCCTTCACTCCACGCTTTCCGTACAGCAGGGCGAGAGCATTCCGGGTATCGCCCACGCGGTTACCCTCGAACGAGAGCAGGTTTGAGGGCGAGCTTTTTCCGGGAGGGATGGGGGTACCGATGCTCTACCTCATGGCGTTTCTCGTCGGCGGTCTCTTCAGCGTTCTGGGCCAGATTCTCCTGGACGTCGTCCGCCTTACGCCGGCGCACACGACGGTGACCCTCGTGGTCCTCGGTGCGGTCCTTGCCGGTCTTGGACTCTACGAACCCCTCTTGCAGTTCGCCGGTGCTGGCGCGAGCGTTCCCGTGTCGAGCTTTGGATACTCGCTCGTTCGCGGGGCTCTGGACGAAGTGGAGCGCTACGGGATCGTCGGCGTGATCACGGGGATGTTCGAAATCACGAGCGCGGGAATCTCCTCGGCCATCCTGTTCAGCTTCCTCGCCACCCTCGTGTTTCGCCCGCGGGAAAGGGGGTAAAAGCCCTTGTCTGGAGAGGATGAAGTTCGTCCTCGCTTACCTCGGGCGGCTGGCGCTTTTTGGGGAAGAAAAGCGGGAAGGGGGTTCGTCCACTCCTTGGGAATCGACGAGGCGACCCTTCGGGGTCGCCTCGTTCGCGTGTGCCTGCGGAAGCCTTTCTTTACGGCGTTTTTCCCGCGCCCTCGTTCAGACGAAGAGGAGGCCGAGGGTGAGGATGGCAAAGAGCGGGAGGGCGATGAGCGCCGCCTCGTACCCTGGCCACCACGGTGCCCAGCCCCTGCGGTATTGTGCCGGTTCGAGGGTAAACCCCTCCCCATTTGCCGGGGCGAGCGGTTCTACGGAAGGTCCTTCCTCTTCCGCGGATCGGTTCGCGACGAGAGTAGGCGGGTAGGGCCACGTCCTTCCGCCGGGATTGGCCATCCGGATCGGACGCAGGTAGAGGTGCGTGGGCGTCACAGCGTGGACGATCCCCGTGTGGCGTCGGCCGTCGGCGGTCACCACGTACACCGGTCGCCCCACAAACGCCCGGGCATGTGCGTAGTGTACGGCCATGTAGATTCCCCCCTTTGTCCCGACTGCGCTGCCAACGTATGCGGCGCAGCGGCCGCCCGCATGTGTGGGTGCCGCTTCGGTGCAAAGGGAGGTGAACGCCCGGTCGCGTGTGCCATCCTCGTGTGCTATAGTGAGTGGGGTCGGTTGGTCATCGCCCGATGTTCGAAACCCGTCGAAGTAGCAAACGGCAGCAAAATCCCGGGATCTAGGAGGAGGCCGTGGCATCCATGTCCGCTGAGGTTCCTCACCCCGACACGCTCACCCCCGCCTGGGGCCTTTCGTGGATTGCCGCCGCCGCGGAGACCGTGCACAAGTACCTCCCGCCTACGCCGCTCGTCCGTCTTTGGGAAAGCGCTTCCATATCGGGCGGTCTTCCCCCTACCGAGGACGCGCTGCCGGCGCGGGGAATGTTGCCCTTTCAGGGGCCGGACGCTTCGAACGAGAAGGAGTCACCCGTTACCAAGCGGGGGGAAGCGGAGATCTGGCTCAAGCTCGAATCCCTGCAGCCGATCGGCGCGTTTAAGATTCGCGGCGCTTTGGTAGCGGTCGCCGACGCGGCGCGTCGGGGCGTTCGCCACGTCGTCACCCCGTCTTCGGGCAACCACGGACGCGCCGTGGCGTTCGCGGCGAAGCTCTTCGGCCTCAAGGCCACGGTCGTCGTCCCCGAGACGATTCCCGCGGTGAAGCGGGAGGCGATCGCGGCGTTGGGGGCGGAGATCGTGCAGGTCGGGGCCCGCTCTTCGGAACGCCTCGAAGAGGCGGAAAGCATCGCCGCAGAGAGGGAGGCGGAAATCGTCTACCCGTACGACGATCCGCGGGTCGTCGCCGGGCAGGGGACGCTCGCCCTCGAACTCTTCTCCTTCTTGCGGACGGGGGACGTTCTCCTCGTCCCCGTGGGCGGAGGTGGACTTATCGCCGGGATCGCCACGGCGGTCAAAGCGCGCTTTTCCGGCGTGCGCGTCGTCGGCGTAGAGCCCGAGGGAGCGGACGACACGCGCCGTTCCCTCGAGGCGGGATACCGCGTGCGCCGCGAGACGATCGAGACGATGGCCGACGGCCTGCGGGCGGAAATGCCCGGGGCGTTCACCTTTCCTCTCGTCCAGAGGTACGTCGACGCCCTGGTCACGGTGAGCGAGGAGGAGATCGCCGCAGCCCTTCGCCGTCTTTTCCTGGAGGCACGGCTCGTCGCCGAGCCTTCCGGCGCCGTAGCCCTTGCCGGGGCGTTTGCCGTGCGGGAAGGGCGGGGCGGCAGGGCCGCCGCTCCCGGTGAAGGTGGCCGCCTCATCGCCGTGATCTCCGGCGGCAACGTAGATCCGGAACTCTTTTGCTCGCTGATCCGGCGTTAGCCCGGGGTTCCTTCGTCGCCGCAGAGGCCCGCCTCGCGGACGAGGAAGGTTCCGACCATGTCTTCGGGACGCACGAGTTGGTCGAATTCTTCCGGGGAGAGGACGCCGAGGCGTGCGGCGGCTTCGCGCAGGGTGATCCCTTCGCGGTGCGCGAGGCGGGCGACCTCCGCCGCCCGTTCGTAGCCGATGCGCGGCGAGAGGGCGGTGACGAGCATGAGCGAGCGAGAAAGGTGTCCCCGCATCGCCCGCTCGTCGGCTTCGAGTCCCCGAAGGGCAAAGGCGGTAAAGGCGCGGACGGCGTCGGCCAAGAGTTTGAGCGACGTGAGGACGTTGTACGCCACGAGGGGGCGGAACGTCGTAAGCTCCAACTGTCCCAAAGCTGCGGCAAAGCCGACGGCGGCGTCGTAGCCCATGACCTGAACGGCGACCATCTGGAGCATTTCGGCCTGGGTGGGATTCACCTTGCCGGGCATGATCGAACTTCCGGCTTCGTTTGCCGGCAAGCGGATTTCGCCTAGCCCGCCCCGCGGACCGCTGGCGAGTAGGCGGACGTCTCCGGCGATTTTGAAGAGGTCGGCGGCGAGGACGCGTAGGGCGCCGTGGAAGCGGGCGAGCGCGTTTTGCCCGGACAGGGCGGCGAAGGGGTTTCCCGCCCGCCGAAGAGGGAAGCCCGTGAGGCGGGCGAGCTCTTCGACGACTTCCTCGGCAAACCCGTCGGGCGCGTTGAGCCCCGTACCTACGGCCGTCCCCCCGAGGGCGAGCTCCTCCAGTTCCTCTGCCGCTTCCCGGATCCGGCGAAGGTCGGCCTCCACGAGCGCCGCCCATCCGGAGATCTCTTGCCCGAAGGTGAGGGGCACGGCGTCCATGAGGTGCGTGCGCCCGAGCTTCACCGTAGAGCGGTAGGCACACGCCTTTTCCCACAAAACGGCGAGGAACTCCTCGAGGGCGGGGAAGAGCCGCTGCTCGGCGAGCGTGCGCGCGGCGATGTGTACGGCGGTGGGGAAGACGTCGTTGGAGCTCTGGCCGCGGTTTACGTCGTCGTACGGATGCACGCGTTCGTCGGCGCCTCGGGCGGCTAGGAGCTCGTTAGCCCGTTGGGAGATGACCTCGTTGACGTTGATGTGCGTGTGCGTGCCCGAGCCCGTTTGCCACACGGGAAGGGGAAATTGGCCGTCGTGACGCCCGGCGAGGATCTCGTCTGCGGCGGCGGCAATGGCTTCCGCCTTCGCGGGAGAAAACGCACCGCGGCGCGCCCAGACGCGGGCGGCGGCTTTTTTGACCAAGGCGATGGCGTAAACGACCTCCAAGGGCATGCGCATCTCCCCGCGTTCACCGCCCAGGGGGAAAAGGTGGCGCGTGCGCTCCGTGTGCGGCCCCCAAAGCACCTCCGAAGGGATTTCGGCGGCTTCGGGGACGTGCTTCGAGCTTTGGGGATCGAAGGCGGGGGTTGTCTTTTCGTTTGGCCGGGTCATCTTCTCTCCTCCCGGGAAGATGGGGTGAAAAAGACCGCTGGCGTCGGGTCCGCGGTCCGAACCGGGACGTGGCTCCCTCCCACATCCCCGACGCAACGGGGTAGTTCTTTCTTAAGGTACAATACGCGTAGGGAAAAGAGAAAGGGTCGGCCCGACGCATCAAGACGTACGAAGGCGGGGACTGCCATGCGCGCGCGCATCAAGCTCGCCCTCCTCTTTGGGGGGCGTTCCGCCGAACACGAGGTTTCCCTCGCTTCCGCCCGAAATGTCTACCGCGTCCTCGACCGCGAACGCTACGAACTCATCCCCGTGTACATCGATCGCGGTGGGTCCTGGCATCCGCCCGAGCGCTCGTTTCCCTTGCTCGAGGGGGAGCCTCCACCCCCCGTTGAAACGCGCCGGCGGCCGAAGGTCGGGTGCTCGGCCCTTCAAGAGGCCGATGTCGCCTTCCCCCTTCTCCACGGCCCGCACGGCGAGGACGGCACGGTGCAGGGATACCTCACGCTCCTGGGGATCCCCTATGTGGGCTCCGGCGTCGCCGCTTCCGCGGCGGGAATGGACAAGGTGCTCATGAAGCGCCTCTTTGCCGCCTTCGGCCTCCCGCAGGTTCCCTATCGCGACTTCACGCAGCGCGTCTGGACGAAGGACCCCGAGACGATCGTCCTAACCCTTCTCGAGGAACTCGGACTTCCCTTGTTCGTGAAGCCGGCAAACCTCGGGTCGAGCGTGGGGATTCGGAAGGTAAATCGTCCCGCAGACCTTCCCACGGCCGTCGAAGAGGCTCTGCGCTACGACCGCAAGGTCGTCGTGGAGGCCTTTGTCCCCGCCCGGGAGATCGAAGTCGCCGTCCTCGGCAACGAAGATCCTCAGGCCAGCGTGCCCGGGGAAGTCGTCCCCCACAATGAGTTTTACGACTACGAGGCCAAGTACACGCCGGGGAAGACGGACCTCCTCATCCCCGCACCTCTGGACGAAGCGCTCGTCGAACGCTTCCGCTCCCTCGCGCTTCGGGCATTTCGCGCGTTGGATGCCCGGGGGTTTGCCCGCGTGGACTTCTTCCTTCACCGGGAGACGGGGGAGATTTACGTGAACGAGGTCAACACGATCCCGGGATTCACCTCGCAGAGCATGTACCCGAAGCTTTGGGAAGCCACGGGGCTTTCCTACACGGCGCTCATCGACCGCCTCGTCGCCCTCGCCCTCGAGGACTCCTCCGGCGGTGCGGAGGAGCGCACGTGATGGGGGCGCCTCCCTACGCCGAAGGAACCGACTGTTCCGGCTACGCCGTGGTCTTTTCTCCCCTCGTTCGGGCGCGCTTTCTCGCACGTCCGAACCGTTTTCTCATGCTCGCCGCCGGGGGAGAAGGTGAGGAGGGGACGCCCCCCTTTTCCGTCCACCTTCCCGATCCCGGTCGACTCGAGACCGTGCTTCACCCCGGCGGAACAGTCTGGCTCTTCCCCGTATCGCCCGCCCCTCGGGCGGCGAAACCTCGGAAGACGAATTACCGCGCCGTCCTCGCAGAACTGCCCCGTGGCGGCTATGCCACGGTGGATGCCCGTGTAGCGGAACTCGTCGGCTCATGGTGGCTTCGTTGCGCGTACGGCCGCTCCTCTTCCGAAGGTCTCCGCATCTTCCGCCAGGTGGCCCATGGCGCCCACCGCTTTGACCTGTACGTCCCGGGTGTTGACGGCTTACCGCCGCTCTGGGTGGAGGTGAAGAGCGTCACCTACGTGCTCGAGGGAATCGGGTACTTTCCCGATGCCGTCACGGACCGCGGGCGGCGCCACCTCCTTGCGCTGGCGGAGCTTGCGGAGGCCGGGCAGGGCGCCCTGGCGCTTTTCGTGGTGGGGCGGGCGGACGCCCACGCCGTCGCCCCCGCCGCGCACATCGATCCGCGCTTTGCCGAAGCTTTTCGCGCCGCACGGCGGGCGGGCGTGCGCATGCGCGCCCTTCTCACCGAACCGACTCCGCGCGGCGTGCGCGTGCTGGGAGAGGTTCCGGTGTTGGAGGAGGGCCGCGCCGGGCAGCATCGTGGGAGAAAGGAGTAGGGACGTGTGAAGAAGACAAAACACCGCCATTCCGACGTGCAGTCCGCCGCCCGCGGGTCGGGAAACGACGTCCGGGAAGGGGACAAAACTCCCTCCTGGCCGGAAACGCTGCTTGCGTGGTACGGCGCCCACCGCCGCCCCTTGCCGTGGCGTACTCCGGGAAGTGCGCCGCTTTCGGAGGAGGCAGACGTCTACCGAACCGTCGTGAGCGAGTTCCTCCTCATGCGCACGCGCGTGCGCGCCGCAGAAGGGTACTTCCGGCGCTTTCTCGAGCGCTTCCCCAACTGGGACGAGCTCGCCCGCGCGCCCGAGGAAGAGGTCCTTCGTTTCTGGCAGGGAATCGGGTTTTACCGCCGGGCCACGTACCTTCACAGCCTCGCCCGCACCGTCGTCGAGCGCCACGGCGGGAAGTTTCCCCGCGACCCTCGGTCATGGAACGAGCTTCCCGGCATCGGCCCCTACCTCTCGGGCCTCCTGGCCGCAAAACTTCTCGGACTTCCCGAACCCGCCGTGGACGGAAACGCGCAGCGCGTGGTCGCGCGTCTCTTCGCCTGGGAGGGACCTAAGGACGACCCCGGGTTCGTGCGCCGGGTGCGCGACCTCCTCCGCACCTACATCCCGCCTGAGCTGCCGGGAACCTTCAACGAGGCGCTCATGGAGCTGGGGGAGACGGTGTGTACGCCTCGGTCTCCCCGCTGTCCGGAGTGCCCTTTGCAGGACGAGTGCGCCGCCCGGCGCTCCGGTGAGCCTACGCGTTACCCCCGGCCCGCGAGCCCGAGGCCTCGACCTCTGGAGGAGCGCGACGTGTACCTGTGCCGAACCGAGGCCGGGATTCTGCTCGTGCGGCGCGATACGGGCCTCCTCGCGCGCCTGTGGCACTTCCCCCACCTTTCCTCTGCATCGGCCGAGGCCGGGAGCTGTTGTGCGGACTTCGCCTTCATCGGTACCGTGGAGCACGCCTTTACCCACCGGCTTTGGATTCTCAGGCTCCGGGTGCCTCCCGCATCGTCGGCCACGTGCGGTAGGGCGCGGGAAGACCTCGTTCGTCTTCTCGCAGAGGACGGCTGGGAAACGCGGTGGTTTCTCCCCGAGGAGCTCGTCCGCGTGCCCATGCCCCGCGTCTTCCGCAAGGTAGAAGAACGCTTCGCCCCTTTTTGGTAGAATCCGTGAGAAAGGTGCGGTAAAGGAGAAAGGCCGGTGCGCACGCACCGGCCTTTCTCCTTATTTTTGGGGCGCGGACTACAGGGTAAAGGGCAACTTTCCGCTCCGGGCGATTTCGTAGCGGCGGCCAACTTCCTCCCAATCCACGACGTTCCAAAAGTCCGCGATGTACAAGTCGCGGCGGTTTTGGTGCTTCAAGTAGTAGGCGTGTTCCCACACGTCGAGCCCGAAGAAGGGGATCCGCTTTTCCATCACCGGGTTGTCCTGGTTGGGCGTGGAGACGATCACGATGCGCCCGTTTTCGTACAGCGCCCAAGCCCAGCCGCTCCCGAAACGCGCCATGGCCACCTTTTTGAACTCTTCCTGAAAGTTTTCGAAACTGCCGAACTGCGCCTCGATGTCCGAAAGGAGCCTTCCCGTAGGACGTCCTCCGGGGTTTTTCCGGAGCAAGGGCCACCAGAAGGCGTGGTTGTAGTGGCCGCCGCCGTTGTTTCGCACCGCGGTGCGGATGTCTTCGGGAATCTGGTCGAGCGACTGGAGGATCGTCACGAGGTCTTTGTCCTGCCACTCCGGGTACTTTTCGAGTGCGGCGTTCAGGTTCTTCACGTAACCTCCGTGGTGCCCGTTGTAGTGCACGTCCATCGTCTTGGCGTCAATATACGGCTCGAGGGCGTCGTATGCGTACGGCAAAGCGGGCAGGGTAAACATCCCACCAACCTCCTTTTCGGCGAACCCTTCGTCCGCCGGTCTACTTCCAGTATACACCTCTTGGAGCGAGAAAAACAATCTTTCCAACATGGGCATGGTTTTAGTTTGCGTTCTCGGGAAGGTGCTGCGCATCCCGGCCCGGCCGCGCGACGGGCTATCGTGTTCACCTTTATTGCTATTGTGCGCCGACGCCTGCGCGCTATGCAGGATCTCCTTTTTTCGAACATCCGCCGTGGCCCACGGGCGTCGTGTAAGGGTAGGCGTTCCGCGCCACGGCCCCCCGGAAAACGAGCTTTCACCGTTAGGCGATGCGGGCGAGTTCGGCAAAGACGTCCTCTGCCGCCCGGAGGGTAGATTCCACATCTTCCCACGTGTGGGGAACCATGGTAAACCACGCTTCGTACTTCGAGGGGGCGATGAGAATCCCGCGTTCCCGAAGCCCGTGGAAGAAGCGAGAAAAGAGGCGGTCGTCTGCCCGGCGGGCGTCCGCGTACGTACGCACCGGCCCGTCTACGAAGTGCGTGGAAAACGCGCCGCCGTACCGGTTTACGGTGAAGGGAAGGCGGTAGCGCCGCGCCGCAGCCGTGAGTCCTTCCGCCAGGTGTTTCGCCTTTCGCTCGAGCTCCGCGTATGGAGGTTCTTTCGCGAGCACGTCGAGCAGGGCGAGACCCGCCCGTACGGCCAGCGGATTGCCGGCAAAGGTCCCCGCCTGAAAGGTAGGGCCCAGGGGCGCAAGGAGGTCGAGGATTTCCTTCCGTCCGCCGAAGGCGCCGATGGGTACCCCGCCGCCAATGATCTTGCCGAGGACCGTGAGGTCGGGCGTGTACCCAAGCAGGCTTTGGACTGCGCCGTAGGTAAAGCGGAAGGCGGTGATCACCTCGTCGTAGATCACGAGGGCACCTGCCCGTGCCGCCTCTTCGTGGATCGTCCTGAGGAATTCCGGCTCCGGTGGGACGATGCCGAAATTTCCCACTACGGGTTCGACGAGGACGGCAGCCACGCTTTCCCCGTTCTTGCGCATGGTCGTCCGCAGCGTTTCCGGGTCGTTGTACGGGAGACTCCACACGTCCCGTAGCGTCTCTGCCGGGACCCCCGCGACGTGGCTTAGCCCTACGGTGGCCGTGCCCGATCCCGCATCGCCGAGCACGGGATCGGAGTGGCCGTGGTAGCAACCCGAAAACTTGACAAGCTTCGTCCGGCCGGTGAAGGCCCGGGCAACGCGGATGGCGCTCATCACGCCTTCCGTTCCGCTCGTCGTAAAGCGCAGGCGCTCGAGGGAGGGGACGGCGCTTTGGAGGCGTTCGGCGAACTCCACCTCGTACGTCGTCGTCGTTCCGAGAACCGTACCTTCGCTTGCCGCCCGAGTGATCGCCGCGACGATTTCCGGGCGGGCGTGTCCGAGGATGAGGGGTCCGTAGGCGGCGAGGTAGTCGATGTAGCGCCTGCCCTCGACGTCGTACACGTAGGCACCTTCGCCGCGCACGAATACGGGGGGCGTTCCCCCGACAGCCGCGTACGCGCGTGCGGGAGAATTTACGCCCCCCGGAAAGAGCCCTTCCGCTCGGGTAAACCATTCCTCATTCGTCAGGTACATCGTCCGGATGCTCCCCTGCCGGGTGCGTATCGGTCCTTCTTCGTAGCATTTTGCGTTTCCCGTCGCGCCCCCGAACGGCGGCGACGCAAGTCTCCGGGAAGGGCAAAGGGCTACGCTTCGTCTTGCCCCTGGGAAAAGATCCAGATGTACTCGAAAAGTTGCAGGGCGGCGATGGTCGCCGCGGCGACGTACGTGAGCGCCGCGGCCGTGAGAACTTTCCTGGCTCCCGGGAGCTCCGCAGGGGAGACGAAGCCGAGCCGCTCGAGCTCCCTCAGGGCGCGGCGGCTGGCATCGAATTCCACGGGCAAAGTCACGAGGTGGAAGAGGACGACGCCGGCAAAGAAGAGCACTCCGAGGAGGAAGAGCTCGGAGGCCTTGAACAAGATCCCGGCAAGGATGAGCCAAGGTGCGAGTCCGGAGGTGATGTTGAGCACGGGTACGAGGCGATGCCGGAGGACGAGGAGCGGGTAGTTCGTTCCGTGCTGGATGGCGTGTCCGACCTCGTGGGCTGCAACGGCAACTGCCGCGATGCTTGCCGTGTCGTATACGCCCTCCGAGAGGCGCACCACGCGCTCCGTAGGATCGTAGTGATCGCTCAGGCTCCCCGGGACGGGCTCTACGGCGACGTCGTACAAACCGTTTTGGCGGAGGATGGCCTCGGCCACGCTTCGGCCGGTGAGCCCGCGGGAAGCCGGGATTTGTCCGTAGCGCGCAAAGCGACTTTGCACGAGGAGCTGTGCCCCTAAGGAGAGGAGGAAGGCCACGAAGAGAACGGGCGTCCACGGCGTGTAGAAGAACGTCACGTTCCATCCCCCCCTTTCTCTTCCTAAATTCTGCCGAATCGAAGAGCGCTTGTCAAGGACGGGGGCCGCCGGTTTGCGGCGGCGGTACGGCCGCATCCTTTCTCTCTTTTCATCGGTGCTTGGGTGCGGTAGGATAGTCGTACAACTTGTTTCCGCGCAAGGAGGCGGCGGTCATGCCCAAGCTCGAGGCGGGGATGGAAGCCCCCACCTTCCGCCTAAAGGATCAAGAAGGACGGGAGCGGACGCTGGAAGAGTTCCGCGGCCGCTACCTCGTGCTCTACATCTACCCCAAGGACTTCACCTCCGGCTGCACGCGCGAAGCGGAGGCGTTTCGCGACCGGTACGCGGAATTCCGCGCTCGTGGCGCCGAGGTCCTCGGCCTTTCGCCGGACAGCGTGGAGAGCCACGCGAAGTTTGCCGTCAAGCTCGGCCTTCCCTTTCCCCTGTTGTCCGATCCCGAGCGCGCCGTGATCGACGCATACGGCGCCCTCCAGGAAAAGGTATCGTACGGGAAGCGCCGCCTCGGCGTCGTGCGGAGTACCTTTCTCCTGGATCCCGAGGGCCGCGTCGTGCGCGCGTGGACGAACGTACGTGTCGACGGACACGTGGAGCGCGTGCTGGAAGCCCTCGATGCCCACATATCTTCCCCGGGGGAAGCAAAATGAGCGGGAGCGGCCGGGTCAAGGGGCGCGCCAGGCTCCGCACGTCTTTCCGACCCCTTCGCGCCTACCGCGTTCCCGTACGGGAGATCGTGCAGGGGCTCCTCGACCTCTACCCCGATGCGCGCTGCGAACTCGTCTACCGCAACCCTTACGAACTCCTCGTGGCCACGGTGCTTTCCGCCCAGACGACGGACGCCAAGGTCAACGCCGTAACCCCCGAGCTCTTCCGGCGTTACCCCGACGCCCGCGCGTTGTCTGCGGCTTCCCCAGAGGAGCTATACCCCATCCTTCGCGCGCTCGGTCTCTACCGGATCAAGGCCGAACGGCTCGTCGCGTTGGCACGGGAGCTCGTGGAGCGCTACGGGGGAGAGGTACCCGCGGATGTCGACTCGCTCACGGCGCTTCCCGGCGTGGGACGCAAGACGGCCAACGTCGTGGCGGCCAACGCCTTTGCGATCCCGGCCTTTGCCGTGGACACCCACATCCGCCGCGTCGCCCGCCGTTTGGGGCTCACGACCTCCGCGAACCCCGGGGTCATCGAACGGGAGATCACGCGAATCGTGCCCAAACGCCTGTGGATCGTCCTCCACCATGCCCTGATCTGGCACGGCCGGAGAGTGTGCCACGCAAGATTTCCAAAGTGCCACATTTGTCCCCTGCGTCCGGCGTGCCGCGCCTGGCGGAGCGGCGAAGTTCGACCGGCCCGGGGCACGGCCGACCTTTCGGCGCCGTAGTCCGTCGGCAAGGTTTTCTTCCTTTCCCCTTGACACGCCGCCGCAGGCGGCGTATCCTAGAAGAAGCGAGAAGTGTTTTTTCTTTAACCTTGTAGTGATAGAGGTTTTCATTCTCATATGACTCATCCGAACGCGCAGACGTCCATTCCGGCTGGGGAGCAAGGGGGCGAACGGGATGCGAAAGACGGAGCACGAGACTGCGGAAGTCTTCCAGACGGAAGTTTGGGAAACCGCGGAGTCGCCGAAGAACGGGCGCGCTGGGGAAGCGGGGCCCGCAGACGGAGACGAGGCGACGGCAGGGGCAGGCGAAGCGTACGGCCAAAGGGGACACGTTCTCGCCGTGGAACGCGCTGTGGAGCGGTTGCGCTCGCTCGGTGTGCGGATGACGCCGCAGCGTTACGCCATCTTGAATTACCTCTACACCCACCACGAGCATCCGACGGCCGAAGAAATTTACCAGGCGCTGGCTTCCGAGTACCCAAGCATGAGCGTGGCGACCGTGTACAACAACCTCAAAGTCTTTAAGGAAGCCGGGATCATCCAGGAGCTCACCTTCGGGGACCAGGCGAGCCGCTACGACGCCAATCCGGAAGACCACTACCACGTCGTGTGCGTAGACTGCGGTAAGGTGGAAGACCTACCCTACACGCCCTACGTCGAAGTGGAGGACGAGGCCGCCCGCCGTCTGGGCTATCGGGTCCTCGACCACAAGCTCGTGATTTACGGAATCTGCCCGGAATGCCAGCGCAAAGGGGTTGTACCCCTGCGGCGCAAGCGCGGAGAGGAAGAACTGTAGGTCGTCAGGGGGACGTCTGGGCGGGCTTTCGAGATTCGGCGTACAGGGCGAGCATGTGACGGGCAATGCGCAGCGCCGCGTCCGGCTTTCCGAGGGCGCGCGCCCGTTCGGCGAGCTCTCGTCGGCGTTCGGGTTCCCGAAGGAGAAATTCGACCGTGCGCAGGAGGATATCCGCCCTTGGGGCGTAGAGGGCGGCCTCCTTTTCCAGGAGGTAGTCCGTGTTGCGCGACTCCTGTCCGGGGATCGGGCGGTGCAGGACCATCGGAAGCCCTACGGCAAGCGCCTCGGATACGGTGAGCCCTCCGGCCTTGCTGATCAGGAGGTCTCCGGCAAGGTAGATGTCAAAGATCTCCTGCGGATCCTCGAGGAAACCGTAGGGGAGTAGCTTGTGGCGCAGAGATCCGCGCAAGGTCCGGAGGGTTTCCCGGAGGTAGGTATTGCGTCCGGTGAGCACGAGGAGGGAAAACGGCAGCGCGAGTTTGTCGAGGGCGTGAATGAGCGAAGGGAAGTCGAACAGCCCTTCGCCGCCGCCGAAGAGGAGGATGAGGGGTTCTTCTCCGATCCCGAGTTCCCGCCTCTTCTCTTCCCGCCGCCGCCGCCTTTCTTCCTCCCCCGCCGCAAAGACGGGATGAATCGGGATCCCCGTGGGAACGAAGCGCTCTTCGGGTAGGCGGTAACGGGCGGCAATACGGCGTCCGGTTTCTTCGTTGGCGACGAAGAAGGCGTCCACGTATCTATCCGTCCAGAAGCTGTTTCCCCCGAAATCGGTGATTGCCACACCGAGGACGTAGGGCGCCCCGCGCTTGCGCATGCGGGCAAAGGCGTGCACCGGGAGGGCGTGCGTGGAGAGGACGATGTGCGGCTTGTAACGGGCTACGAGGTGTCGGGCGTTTCGGCGCATCGGGTTGGAGACGATCGGTTTCACGATGGGACCGGTCCAAAGCTCCGTATCGTATGCCGCCCCCCAGAGGGCGGGGTTTTTCGTCAGGGTGTGACCGTACACGGCGTTGAACACCCACTCGACGTGGGCGGGGAGCGTCGTGGCGACGACGGGGGAGAGGCCGGGTACGAGACGGCGGAACGCCTCGGCGAGGGCGCGCGCGGCGCTTCGGTGTCCCTCCCCTAAGGTCTTTTCCGTGACGATGAGGACGCGCGGTTCAGAGGAGTGCACGTCCGCGGAAGGCCGCGTTTCCGCTTCGCGAGCGTGAGGGTCCAACATGGACGATCCCACCCTTACCTGCGTGGTAGTCTCCACGTGTAAGCTTAGCAAACCGGCGCTTTCATTTCCTTTCGGAGTGCTTCAGACACGGGTTCGCGCGAGAAAGGGAGGCCTCCCTCTTGCGGAAGCCTCTCGTCCGTGGTATGATTAAACGTGCCGTTCCGAAGTCGCATTCCGCAGTAGCTCAACGGTAGAGCATCCGGCTGTTAACCGGAGGGTTGCAGGTTCGAATCCTGCCTGCGGAGCCAACGGATAGGTGCCCGAGTGGTCGAAGGGGCACGATTGGAAATCGTGTGTACGGCCAAAAGCCGTACCGTGGGTTCGAATCCCACCCTATCCGCCATCCTATGCCCCAACCAAGAGGATGTTCGGGGTTCGATTCCCCGAGGGGCCATTTCTTAAACCGTGGCGCACGTGGACGATTAGCTCAGGCGGGAGAGCGCTTGCTTCACACGCAAGAGGTCGGAGGTTCGAATCCTCCATCGTCCACCATACCGCGGGGTGGAGCAGCTCGGTAGCTCGTCGGGCTCATAACCCGAAGGTCGCAGGTTCAAATCCTGCCCCCGCTACCAAAGATGTATCTATCGCGGTGCTGTGGTGTAGGGGTTAACACACCGGTCTGTCACACCGGAGATCGCGGGTTCAAGTCCCGTCAGCACCGCCAACCTTACGGCTCGGTAGCTCAGTCGGTAGAGCAGAGGACTGAAAATCCTCGTGTCGGCGGTTCGATTCCGTCCCGAGCCACCATCTCGCGCCCGCGCGGCAAAATCGGAGCGTAAAAGACGGCGCCGGTGTAGCTCAATCGGTAGAGCAGCCGCCTTGTAAGCGGCAGGCTGGAGGTTCGAGTCCTCTCGCCGGCACCACGGCTGCCGGGGTGGCGGAACAGGTAGACGCACGGGACTTAAAATCCTGGGGTAGGAGCCTACCGTGCCGGTTCAAGTCCGGTCCCCGGCACCACCGGGAAGAAAATCAGGAAGAAAGTCAAGGCATCTCCGGGGAGACGCGGGAACGACGTGTCGTCCGTGCGCCCGTAGCTCAATTGGAGAGAGCATCTGACTACGGATCAGAAGGCTGGGGGTTCGAGTCCCTCCGGGCGCGCCACGTTTGCCGGTGTGGCGGAATTGGCAGACGCGCGCGACTCAAAATCGCGTGGGGTGACCCCCCGTGCAGGTTCGACTCCTGTCACCGGCACCAGCTTAGAATCTGTGCGGCTTTGCGGTTTTGGAAGGAAATGGGTTTCGCGGAAACGGGCCTTTAGCCCCACGCGACTCGGGGAAAGGGAGCAACCCTTCCTTTGGTGAATCGAGTGAAGCAGTTCTAGCTTAACCTGAAGGAGGATAGGGTGTCAACCCTTCTTCCGCTTTTCATTTTTGAACATTTGTTCTAAAAAAGCGCCTTCCTCGTGCGTGGAGTCAGGAACAAGAACACAGGGCTAGGCTTAGAAAAATATTTCATTTATGTTATAACCCGGGCAAATCGTGCCCGGCAAACAATAACCGCCCCTCCGATGGGGCGGTTTTAGCATATCCGAAGCATGCAGGTGGAGGGTCGGGCGAAAGTGCGTTACGAGGACAAGACGGTAACGAAGGATCGCCGGCAGAATGTTCCCGTGAGGTAGTATACGTGGCAAGCACGGCATCCGGTATATTGTGCTTAATTCAAAACGTACCTTTATTCATAAACTTTTTCTGACAGAGATTCCCTTACTTCATCCTCCGCCGTGGCAACCTGCACGAGTTGCCACTTCGTCATCTTGCCGTGCCCCGTCCCCACACGGACGAGCTTAAAACCGCCGTGTACCTGATCCCTCCACTCGCGAAGCTTGTATCCTATCAGCGTTGAGTCGAACTCTTCGAAGCGATTGGTCATCTTCAGTCGGGAAGCTAGCTCGAGAATCAAATCGGTACGTCCGTCTGAGTTTGTTTTGTTCGTTTGTACTAAACTATTGAAGCGATTTGCAACCTCTCGGGAGGAAAATTGATTAGAGCCAAACTCCTCATGCAAAATCTCGAACATGGCTGTCAAAGCCGCCCTGTATTCATCCTCCTCAATCGTTCTTTGAACCGTCTCCACGGGATCGGCTGCCCCGAGCCATACGAGCGGGTCGCGAACCATTTGTGCCCACTCCTCGAACGAGGGGAAGGAGATGGCTTGCACGTTTGGCTTTCCCGCACGATGGTATGCAAGGACTATGGTGAGAAGGGCGGAAAGGAGCTCATTGCGGCGGGAGAGGATTTCGTGTAAGAACGACTGTTTCCGTCCCTCCGTCGTTTCTGAGAACATGGGTTCTGACCGCCCTTCGATGCGAATTACGACCGTTCGACGTTGCATATCGTCTCTCGGCGCGATATTGTTGCCCGTGGCGACGAAAGTGGCGGTATTCGGCACGGTGCGCGTTTCCGAGCGCCCGAGAGGACGGATGGTGACCATCTCAGAGGTGAGCGTCGCTTCGAGGGTAGGCAAGCGGATGTCGCGGTGTAGGTTGTCCAGGATGATAAGCGTACGACCTTCGAGAAGCGATGCATCGATGCGCTTGCGGGATTCTTCTTCATTCCCGGGTTCCGGATGAACTTCTGGTATCCGCCCGTAAGCTACGACTCCTCCAACCTGTGCTAACGTCGTTTTCCCGCTTCCCGGTTTTGGAGCGGTGATCAGGAAGAGTGGAGCCAAGGATATTGCAGGTCGGAGAAGGACGGTGAGGAGGTAGGCGACGGCGGCGGATTCGTCAGAAGGAGTTGCGAAAGCAAAGTCGAGCATAGAGACGATTCTCCCGTAAGCCTCCATCGCGTCGTTTTTCGTGGGAGAACTTGGTATGTCGATGGGCGGCAAGTTTACGAAGAGGAGTTCCGAATCGGGGTCATACCCGTTCTTATTCACCACGCGACCGTTGTCGAAGACAAGCGGCGCCTGAACGATGCCGCGAAGGTTGGGCCACACATTCCGCATCTTGACATACTCGAGTAAAGCCCTTACCAGCCTATCCGGAGGGTCGATTTGCCTCCCCTTAGCTCCGCGTTGAAAGATCGCCGCGTCTGCAAGGAGCAAGGAGAGACGTACCGGATCAAGGGTGTGGAGGCGATCGCCCTCTAAGATTACAGGCGCATCTCCGTAGAGGAAGAGTCGCCCCTCATAGCGCCATTGGAGTGCCTCCAAGGCTGCATTGCGTACTTCATGGTCGAGTACGCCATGCTTTACTTCAATCTTCCGACGGTGCGTGGTATAATACCAGTCCACAGCTTCGGCTGCGGTGCGCTCTAGGTAATCCTCGCGCTCGAGTTTTTCGTGCTTTTCCCATCGTGGGGAGAAAAGCGTAAGGAGTTTGATGATCATCCCATGGTCGCCGCCGGTAACCACGGCGAAGGCGTTGGCAAGAGATTGTTCAATGGAGGATTGGTCGTTCAGAAACTCCGCAAGAGCTTCTGCATCGCCCTGGATGAGCCGCATCGCCCGTTTCCCGAGTTCACCGGCAAGCGGAAGTGCAGCGAGAAGGAGAGGTAAAATCTCCTCCTCGCTGGTCTTGCCGTTCTCCAAGGCTCGGCGCAACTCATGTACGCTGTCCGGTAGCCCTGGAGGCACCTCGGCACGGGTAATCGGTGCATTCGACACCACACCAACACCCTTCATGCCTTTCTTCACCTCCTCCTCGCCGAAATACCGATTCCCAAGCCACTCCAGAGCCTCTGGAGCCTCGACGAGTTTAGGCGTGCTGTATCCTTCGACCAGCAGCCCGGTCATGGTGAAAAACCTCTTGTCCGCGTAAACCTCAATCCCACCGTCGCCAAGCTTCCTCCTATGCCCTTGTCCCCACGTGCCGAGGAGGATGATGTGGACGCCTTTTCCCGAAGGGCTCCACGTGATATACGCCTCGCGAAAGCGCTCCAAAATTTCCCGAGCCCAGGGCTTAACAGATTTCGCGTCGAACGGATTCTCAAAGGCGTTGTCGAGGTCAATTCCTATCAGTCCGTCTTTTGCCGTGAATACAAACCCTACCCCGTCGTGAAGGGAATCGTTTTTCATCCTCTCGAGCTCATCCAGCGTCTTCCAATGCCGTTCATCTTTCAGGGAGATAGGGTGTCCATCCTCCCCGACAGGGACTTTCGTCTTCCGTCCGTTCCTGTCCACCATTCGCCAGAAAATCCACCTTTCCATTACACGCAGTTCGTGAGGGAAATATTTTTTGGTGTTCATACGAATCCCCCCAACAAGATCATTCTAAGGTTTCCGACACTATTATACCACGTCTATCTACTAAGTCAATACCCTAACGAAAAAATTTTTCTCGCGGTTCGAAGAAGGTTGTTGGGAGCGAAGTTTCTCCGTTGGTTCGACGCTTTATGGGTGAACCCCACATATCATTTTATCACGAATTCTCCTTCCCGCAAAGCAAACGCGGTTTCTCCGACCAACCCAAGCGTTACGCCGTTCAAGAGTTAGGGGGGCAAGACTCGACTACCCACGATGCGTGGGGTTTACATATAGGGTTGTGAGCAATTCCTGCAAATCCGGAAAACTCGATCGGAAGGGGAAGGAGGTGTACTTTAGGAAGTATCATTCTCGATTCCGAAAGATTCCGTTCGGTTTACATGAAGGGTGCTTAGTCTTGCAATTATATTAGGCGGAGGAGATTAGAAGATAGACGGAGGAGATATAGTTGATAGTGGGGGAGATGTTATTTTCCATTTCCTCCGCCAAACTTCCAGTCTCCACGCGGAGAAGGGAGATATTGGAGGAGATGGAGGAGATATTTTTTATTTTCTTGAGGAAAAATTTATAGGATAAAATCATCCCCTCTCGCGTGGAGAAGTTATCTGCAAACAAGAGATAAACATCTACAACTATCCCCTCCATCTCCTCCGAATAGTCTCAAACCCGCATAAATGCGATAATTTAAACGGAGGAGATGGATTTCAGAATCTCCTCCATGATCTCCTCCCGAGCATTCTATCTCCTCCAAGGGTCTCCCCGCGTGCAAAGGATGATTTAGTTAATATGAAATTTCCAATGCTTTTTATTTTAAGTGTTTTATGTTTGTTATATGACGCGACTCAAGTACGTTTATAAGAAGTTTTTCTTATCCTCGGGTGGAAGAAAATCAAAAATCGTAAGGTTATTAACATCTTCTTTCTTTCTTTCTCTTTTTGGCGAGCTTTTCTTTTTCTGCGTTTTCTAGAATACTCTTGTGTTTTTGCTTAATCTCTTCCCATCTTTTCTTTTGTTCTTCAATCATGTGAATGTATTTTTTAGGTTAAAAATCTTTAAGAATATTTTCAAGTTCTTCCGGAGGCAGATCGAAAATTTCCGGATTTCTTTTTCCAAGTAAACCTTTTGGTAATTCTTTAGTATATTCTTCATACTTATACGCAAGATAAAACTTAAGTGCGTGAATTTCTTCTGCAGTATATTTTTCTAGTAAGGTAAAAATAAACTTTTGGTATTCTGGCTTTGCAAAATTTTCACGTCCCATGAAAAATCCCTCTCTTTCCGGTTTACCTAAAGAGTAGTTTAGATGTTCTTACTTCTTTCCCCGACGTACATCAAGGGGAGTACGTCCATCCTCATTATACCACATGTATTTCCCAAAAAGATCTAAGTAAACGAAAAATATGAAACATTTCCTACACCAAAAACAAAAGGCGGATCGAATGAACCGCCTTTTGTAGGTTTTCAGAAGACTTTAGAGGGGATAAACCAACTGCCTTTCTAGGAAATTTCCTCTCCTCCCTCTCCCCTCTTGCGTGGGGACGGCTCATTCGCCGGAGGAAGGTTTCGGATATCCTCTAACTTCCCTACAAGAAGCCCGTCTTCTTCAGAGTATTCGAGTGAGACATTGCCAACACGCTTCCGAACCCCTGCGATGCGGAGAAGGTTGGCAAATCGCATGGTTTTGGTGTAACCTACTGCCGCCCGACGGAGCATTCGAGCTCCGGCTTCTTCCGCCTTTGCGGCACGAATTGCGAAGAGATCACGGCTTCGGTCGATGAGGATCGTCACATAGTCGGGATTCCCAAGAACTTCAACGGCTGCGCGACTGAGAGAAGCTGCTCCCGTACGACTTACGCGGATATACGCACCTTCTTCCGATCCACGACCGCGAGGAAGTTTCACATCGACAACTTCCCATGCCATCTAGGATATCCTCCTTCAAGAGTTAGTTTTGGTGTGTCCAAAATAGGTGTGCCCAACTCCTAAGTAGAATATACCCAGACCTCGTGCATATGTCAAGTACCTCAGAAAAAGGAGTCGACTCCATCCTTCAAAACGTCCGAAAACTGTTTCCCCGCAACGTTGAAGGAAACCTGTTTGTTGCGGATCACGGGATAGTAGGAAGTAAGTTTTTTCGGAGCGGAATTAGGGTAGACGTAAATGCCGTTGTACGTAATGGTGAGGGTGGCGACGATTTTGCTGTCGGGGTAGACTATACCTCCATCACGGACTTTTTCAGGATTGCCACCAAGAACAAATCCTCCGGTCGTGAATTTCATCACGGCCTTTGTGCCTCGAATGTGGGCTTTTTGCCCGTCTGGGAGGGTGATTTCGGTATAAAACGTATTATTATACACAAAATCTCTCCCTACCATGCCGGGATCGCTACTGCCGACGCCGACATTCCAGATGTCGTAGGGGAGACCGGAATAAGATTTCAAGCCGTAAGAAAATGTACCGCCCGTGTTATTTTTAATCCAATTTACCATTTGGTTTGCAAATTCTTGTGCAAAATCATTCTCCGGATTTACAGAAAGTACAGAAAGATTGTTTTGTATTTCATCCAAAAACAATCTCTGCCCGTCGGGAAGAGGGACTAGTTTGAGCCTTACTCTACTAAATTCAACCACAAATTTCACTTCCGGAGACGTGTTCGTAGGCGGCAAATACGCGACCCCGGATATCGGAGATCCGGAATTTTGAATGGGAATGTTTACCGTCTGCGTATTCGTAGCCGCAAAAGCAGAAAAAGCGGGTATCGGAAGAATGGAAACGATAAGGGATAAAGTGATAAAAACGGCAATAGCTTTCTTCAGCACATCGAATCACCTCCTTTAGCATTATACCAAATTATATTATACAAAACGACAAACCCTTTCCAAAATAAAAAAACCCCGGGCGCGGACGCCCGGGAAATTCGTTAGTATTCGTCGATACCGAGAGCCCCCCATCCCCACTGCTTGCGGTCTTGAACGGTCGGGTGCTTCTTCCAGAAGAGGGGCGTCTGCAACTGACCCCGCAACTCCGGATGGTACTTGTCGAGTTCGTGTACTCCGAGGAAGACTTCCGGAAGGATCGGGTGCGGCGTGTCGGGGGAATACCCTCCCACTACGAACTCGAAGTCTCCCCCGCGGGCGGTGACAAGGATGTTGTCGGGAGCGTAGGCTTTGTAGTCGAAGAAGAACACCATCTTGCTCGGGTCTTGTTCGAGAAATCTCACTTGTCCGTTGAAATGCTCCCTAAACGGGATCAAATCAATTCCCACGGGAACTCTGTACTGTACGAGCGTGCGGAGGAGGTCTTCGTGATCTTTGTCCGCGAATTCGAACGAAATCGTATCCTTCGCGAGATCCGCCGGGCCGCGCCATTCGAAAGATTTTACGACGCTTCCTACGGGATTTTCGATGTCGATGCGGTAGAGGGCGCGCGTCCCGATCGGGCGGAAGGTGAAGGAGTTGAGCTTGCCGCTCTCGTCGAAGGAGTAGTCGACGAGGATAAACTTAGGATAGTAATATTCTCCCGCCGAAATGTCCGAAGGGTTGGGGAAAAAACTTATGATATGCCACGGCTCACGCTTAACCCATTCGTCGGCGTACAAGAACTTCTTTTCAGACAATTCTTCGGAAGAAAAAGTGTGGAGGTGTGCATCGATCTCGTCCAGAGAAACCTTGGGTTCCTTGTAATACTCGTCCATCGCCTGCACGAGATCATCCCCATCCGAGCTGAAATCGTGGTCGTTTTCCAGCATTAGAAGCTCCGCCGTGGATTCCGGCACCTCTCGGGGGTATGCGTAGAACCCCAGAAACGTAATCGAGTAGCGGGAGAGGCGCTCCTTCCACGCATCCAGGAGGGACTTCGGAAATCCTTCGGGGTGAGGCTTTTGATTCTCCGGATCTTCGGGTTTGAAACGACCGAGCCGCCCGATGGCGTCCGGGTCTCCTTGCTTTGCCCGCTCGAAGAGGGAGAGAAATTCTTCTTGCTGTTTTTGGAGTTCTTCTTCGGTTCTCAGAAACTCCCTCATCCAGATATACACCGGATGCGGATAATCGGCAAACAGGTTGTAAATATCCTTTTCTTCCTGTGTCGCATCTCCCGTAAGAAGAACGCGGTTGCGGATTTTCTCCTTTTCCTCCCGCGTCTTCGGAAGCTTGTTAAAAATCTCCAACGCCTCGTCCGTAAGCAAGTTCAGCCAGTATTCCTTGACAAAGGGCGTAGAAGCTCCCTCTACGGGAGGCACCGCCTGGGGAGCCTTAGACTTGAGATGTTCGGGCACTTCCCACCCTTCGGGAACGGGAAGCTTTACGGCGAGGCAACAGTTTTCGGCGCGCAGGCGCTCCTGCTCCTTCAAGTAGGCAGCAACCTCTTCTTGGGTAGCCACCGGGGCGCCGGCACTTTCCCCGCCCTTCCCGTGAAGGAGGAAGAATGCTCCAAGTGCGACCAGAACAAGGGCGAGGGTGGGAATTCCGAAACGAAGGATCCGGGGGTGGTTCTTGAGCCAAGTTTTCACACTTTCAATGAAACTGCTCATACACATCGCCTCCTTGTAAAATTCTTCAAAGACTATTATACCGTGCCTCGTTTATGGGATCAACTACTTTTAACCTCGCCTACTTGTGGACTTACCCAATCTGGGTAACAAGGTTATGACCTAGAGGAGGCGGATCTACCTGTTTTTCCCTCTCCACGGAGGGAAGTAGGGGGGGAGAGCGTCCTTCATCTCCCCTTGCGTGGAAAGATAGAACTCCATCCGCTCCAAGTCCAAGTATCGGGACAAGTAGGCACCTCCGTTAATTCCCCCAGAAATTCCCCCCGCACACATCCGTGGTAACCTCCCCCTGCTCCTCTTCGTTGTGCAAAGGTTTTCACAGCTTTCTCCTCCGCGGGTGAGGAGATTTTAAGACTACACTGAGGGGCGTCGCCACGGCGTGGATGTTTTTCAGGTCTTCTTGTGTAAGGGCGACGTAGCGCTTCGTCATGCTCATGTCGGCGTGCCCCAAGATTCTTTGAAGCGCGAAGGCATGTCCGCCCTGGCGAAGAAAAAGCAGGGCAAACGCATGGCGGAGATCGTAAGGTCGGATTTTGACGCCAAGGCGCTCACTGTACATATTCAGCCGTTCATTCCAGGTATACCGGTTAAGCGGGCGACCGTCGAATGTGCAAAAGACCGGCGTCTTAGCATTCCAGTCCGGATGGTGTGCTTTGAGGAGCTTTCGAACCGCCTGCGCCGTCTGTGGAGAGATGGGAAGAACACGTAAGGTTTTCGTCTTGGATACTTCGGCGCGAATGTGCACGCTGAGCGTTCGAAAGTCGAAATCTTCTGGGAGTAGTTGAAACGCCTCATTCGGGCGAATGCCCGTATCAAGCGTGAGAAGCAGAAGGGCATAGTCTCGGAGCCCGGAAAATGTTTTTTGGTCGGGAAGTTGAAGAAGTTCCCTTAGCGTCTCTTCCGAAAGCTCTACGATGCGGGGATCCGCCTTTCGGCGCTTGAACTTCTGAAGGGGATTGTCGTCCACGTAACCTTGTTCGCGACACCACTTCAGGAAGGCGCGGACATACACGAGCCGGAGGTTGTACGTCGCCGGTTTCACGGGTTCTGACAACCATTCAAAAGCCGATTGCCTCAGGGCGGACATGTCTTCCCACGCCCGGGGATACCGGTTGAAAAACTGCTTCACGTGCCGTTCGTATCCCCGCAAGGTTTCCTCGCGAATTCCTTCCGCGCGCTTGTGGAGAAGAAATTCGGCGAGTGCTTCAGACCACGACGGGCGGTTCACGGTATACCCCTCCCATCTTTTGGGCATCCCCTGATGAATCGAGTTGGGTTATCGTATTCCTTTTTGCCTCACTCGGCGCAAAATTGAAAACTAACTCGACTCCCTCCAAATTCCTTGATTTGCTGCGGGTATTCGCAATTAAAAGAATAGGGACTCAAAATCGCGTGGGGTGACCCCCCGTGCAGGTTCGACTCCTGTCACCGGCACCAGCTTAGAATCTGTGCGGCTTTGCGGTTTTGGAAGGAAATGGGTTTCGCGGAAACGGGCCTTTAGACCCACGCGACTCGGGGAAGCCCGTGCGCTTGATTTCGGGAGAGTCGAAAGCCACACGCCCCCTTGCAAGGGGGCGTGTTTTCGTCTCCTTACCGATTTGAGAATCTCCCGCGAGATATTTTGCGGGTTCTGAGGTACGATGATCGTAGGAGGCCCTTTGCTTTTTCCTCCATCGTCGTTTGCAGGGGGGGCCGGCGACGTGTATCGACAGGTAGACGTACCCCACGTACTCTTCGTCTTTTTCGGGGCGACGGGAGATCTCGCCCGTCGCAAGCTCTACCCCGCCCTCTACGAACTCTGGAAAGGAGGGGAGCTCCGAGGACGCATGGCCGTGCTCGGGGTATCCCGCCGCCCGTTCGACGACGAAGCCTACCGCGAGTTCGTACGCAAGGCGGTAAACGAGTACCGCCCCTTCGCCCTGTACGGAGAAGCGGCACGCTCGTTTTTGGAGCGCTTTTCCTTTCTGTCCGCGGATGTGGGCGACGCCGAAACGACCGCGAAACTCGCGGCCCGCATCGCCGGGGTCGAGGAGAGGTTTTCCCTACCCGGCAACCGCGTGTTTTACCTCTCCATCGCCCCGCAGCACTTCGCTCCCATTGCCCAGGGTCTCAAGACGAGCGGCCTTCTCGAGGGAAGCGGGTTTCGCCGCGTGGTGATCGAAAAGCCCTTCGGTTGGGACCTTCGCTCCGCCCGCGAGCTCAACGCCGCGCTTCTCGAAGCCTTTGACGAACGGGACATCTACCGCATCGATCACTACTTGGGAAAGGCGATGGTGCAAAACATCGCCGTCCTCCGTTTCGCCAACCTCCTCTTTGAACCTCTCTGGAACCGCCACTACATCGCCCAAGTGGAGATCACCGCCGCCGAGACGGTCGGCGTGGGCGACCGCAAGGGGTACTACGAGGCGGCCGGCGCGCTCAGGGACATGGTACAAAACCACATCCTTCAGATGGTTGCCATGGTGGCCATGGAGCCGCCCGGCCGCTTCGAACCCGAGGCAATCCGCGACGAAAAGGTGAAGGCCCTCCGGAGCCTCCGGGTCTACCGCCCGGAAGAAGTCCCCCTCTTCGTCGTCCGCGGGCAATATCGCCCGGGTGTCACCCTCGGGGAGGCCGTCCCCGGGTACCGCGAGGAGATTGGGAAACCCACTTCAACGACGGAAACCTACGTGGCGGCCGTGCTCTTCCTCGAAAACTTCCGCTGGTGGGGCGTTCCCTTCCTCGTGCGCACGGGCAAGCGCCTGGCGCGCAAGAGGACAGACATCGTGATCCACTTTCGCAACCTTCCGCCGACGGTGAAGGCGCTTTCCGGGATCGAGGGCGAAGAACTCACCCCCAACCGCCTCGTGCTTCGCGTGCAGCCGGACGAGGGGGTTTTCCTCACCTTCAACGTGCGCGCGTCGCGCTCGCCCTTCCAACTCGTCCCGACGGCCATGGAGCTCTCCCGCGGCGAGGCCATAGGCTTCAATACCCCCGAGGCGTACGAGCGCCTCCTCTACGACGTCGTCGTAGGCGATCCTACGAACTTCACCCGCTGGGACGAAGTGGAGGCCGCCTGGCGTTGGGTCGACCCCGTCGCCGAATTCTTTTCCGCGGCCGGTGAGGAAGGTCTCGCCTTTTACCCTGCAGGGTCGGAAGGTCCGGCGGAAGCCCAGCGCATCGCCCGCAGGCACGGGCTTCCGTTCACCTCCCTCGTGGACGAGCGGGCGCCCGTCCTTCCGTGAACGACCCCTCTCGGGACGCGTCTTTCGCACAGCGGTGGGGAAGTGAGTCCATACGATTCGGTGCGGCGTGTTCCCTTTTCGATCCGTGTAGAAAGGAGGACGTCCGGTGCGCGTGTACGACGTGACGCGTCCCGTCCACCCGGAGATGTTCACGTATAAGGAAAAAGCGGAAAAGCGACCGCGTTTCACGATCGTCCGCGACTTCACCGCCGACGGAAGCGGCGCCCGAGAAACGCGCCTCGATCTGGACGCCCACACGGGCACGCACCTCGACGCTCCGCTCCACATGCTTCCGAGAGGTCCCGCGGTTCACGCGCTTAACCCCGAACGCTTTTTCGGCCTCGCGTACGTGGTGGACTTCGCCGATCGGGAAGGCAGGATCGACACCGAAGTCTTGCGCGAACGCCTGCATGCCCTCGTCGCGCTCCCCGCCGCCACGCCGTCTTCCGAACGAGAAGAAGCCTGGCGCGGGGAACTTCGCGGGACCTTTATCCTCCTACGGACGCGGAGCTCGCTCGTCGAGCGCTTCCTCTGGGACTTTCCTTACCTCGCCGCAGACGGCGCAGAGTTTCTGGCGAATTTGGGGGTTCGGGGCGTGGGGATTGACGCGCTCGGGATCGAGCGCGATCAACCCGGCCACCCAACGCACAAAACCCTCTTAGAACGCGGGATTGCGATCTACGAGGGGTTGAACCTCGCTATGGTCCCCGAGGGGGTATACGCCTTTTTCGCTCTGCCCCTCCCCCTTGTAGACGTCGAGGCGTCGCCCGTTCGGGCCGTGCTCGTAGACGATCCGGAGCTCGTCGCCTATTTTTCCAAGAGGAGGGGGTCGTTGGCATGACGGGAAACGCTCGCCTCCGCGGAAACTCCGAGGAATGGTCCAAAAAGCGCGGGATTGCAACCCCTACACCCGCGCGGCTTTTCCGTTCCTGACTCGGTGTACTACAATGATGCCAAATACATAGGTCCTGCGGTGCCGGACGCCTTCGAGACGAATTCCGCGATGTGCACGGAAATCGCGGCAAGCCTTTGTGCGTGAGGAGCGGTAACCGGATGCGCGTGATCGAAGATTCCCTTGACCTCATCGGGCATACGCCCATCGTTCGCCTCAAGCGTTTTTCCCCGGAAGGACGCCGGATCTACGTAAAGCTCGAAACCCACAACCCCGGAGGAAGCGTGAAAGATCGGCCGGCGCGGGCGATGATCGAACGGGCGGAAGCGGAAGGTCGGATTCGCCCGGGCAAGACGACACTCGTCGAGGCGTCTTCCGGTAACACGGGCATCGGCCTTGCGGTCGTCGCCGCGGTAAAGGGCTACCGGCTCGTGCTCGTCATGCCGGAACACATGCCGCGCGAGCGCCGCCTCCTCCTCGAGGTGTACGGAGCGGAGGTCGTGCTCACACCGGCGGACTTAGGGATGGAGGGGGCCGTACGCGAGGCAGAAAGGATCGCTCGGGATCTTCCCGACGCCTTTCTTGTCTCGCAGTTCGACAACCCGGCGAATCCTCTTTCGCACGCGACCACTACGGCACGTGAGCTGCTTGCCCAAATGGGTGCCTTGGGGGACGTTCGCGCGGTGGTCGTGGGTGTGGGGACTGCCGGTACTCTGCGGGGACTCGTAGAAGGACTTCGTCCCTTTCGCCCGGACCTCAAGCTCGTTGCCGTGGAACCCCGGAGCTCCCCGGTGCTGTCCGGGGGAACGGCCGGAAAACACGCGATTTACGGGATCGGCGCGGGGTTTGTCCCACCCCTGTATCCTCGAGACGCCGTGGACGAGGTCGTTGCCGTTTCCGACGAAGACGCGTACGCAACGGTGCTCCGCGTCGCGCGAACAGAGGGAATCTTTCTCGGCCCTTCGTCCGGTGCGGCTCTCTTCGCCGCCGAAGGGATCGCCCGTGCGCTTCCGCCGGGCAGTGCGGTGATCGCCCTCGCTCCGGATGGGGGCGAGCGCTACCTGAGCGCGTGGGAACAACGTTTGGTGCCAAGGGGGTCGTAAGTCCGGGAGGCAAATCTCCGAACGAGGGCGAGATTTGCCAACTTGCCACGACTTGCCGAAAGTCCGGGGATGTGGGAGAACGGCCGGCTGAGGGGGACGAAGGTGAAGACGTTTGCTCTCGTGACGCGGGGAGACGGGGACAGCGAAAAGCTCGCCGAGAGGATTCGCGACGCGCTTTTAGAAGAGGGTTGGAGCGAGAGCGAGTATCCGGAACTGTGCGTCGCCGTGGGCGGAGACGGCACGATGCTCGAGGCCTTTCACACGTACTATCCGAAGTACCCGCAAGTGGCCTTTGTGGGCTTGCACACGGGGCGCCTTGGGTTTTACGCCGACTGGAAGCGCCACGAGGTCGCCTGGCTCATCGAGCTCATCCTCCACGAAACCCCGCGAATCGTGGAGTATCCGCTCGTGCGGGTGGAAATCGAAAACGAGGACGGGGCGTACACCCGTTTTCTCGCCCTCAACGAGATCATCGTCCGGAGTCCCTCCCTCCGCACGCTCGTGCTTGACGTTTGGCTTAACGCCAAGCGATTCGAGACGTTTCGCGGCGACGGACTCATCCTCGCCACTCCTTCCGGTTCGACGGCGTACACCCACTCCGTGGGAGGCAGCGTAATCCACCCTTCCCTCGAAGTCCTCCAGCTGTCCGAAATCGCAGGTGTAAACAACATCGAGTACCGGACGCTCGGTCGGTCCCTCGTGATTCCGAGCCATCACGTGCTCGACCTCTTTCCCCTCGACGAGGGACGCGAGCTCCTCGTCGGCGTTGACGGCCGCGCCCACCACATCGCGCGGGTTCGGCGGATCCGCGGCAAGGTAGCGGAAGAAAAGGTTCGTTTTGCCCGCTACCGCCCGTTTCCCTTCTGGCAGCGCGTTCGCGAGAAATTCCTCGGGGACGGTTGAGCAAATGGAGGGAGGAAAAAAAAGAGAGACGATCTTCGTTCCTCCCCCTTGACATCCTCTGCGCCCCCTGCTATAGTATCTATTGCTGTCGCGAGAGGCGAAGGCTCCTTGAAAACAGAACAGCCTACACGAGCCCTAGAAGGACGGAGAGGGTGTCTTAGGGCGTTAGGGTTCTAGGGCACCGAGGGGACGGTCGGCTTGTTCGCGAGGGCGACTCTAGGAGGGGGAGCCGGAGTGGGCGAGCGGGCCGGGGATTTAGCGGAGAGTTTGATCCTGGCTCAGGACGAACGCTGGCGGCGCGCCTAATACATGCAAGTCGAGCGGGGTAGCGCAAGCTTCCCAGCGGCGGACGGGTGAGTAACGCGTAGGTAACCTACCCGCAGGACTGGGACAACCCTGGGAAACCGGGGCTAATCCTGGATACATCCGCTGGGCGCATGCTTAGCGGAGGAAAGGGTGAGGAGCCCGCCTGCGGAGGGGCCTGCGTCCCATCAGCTAGTTGGTGGGGTAACGG
>PEBW01000008.1 GCA_003050565.1 Brockia lithotrophica | reverse complement strand
AAAAAAAAAAAAAAAAAAAAAAAAAAAAAAAAAAAAAAAAAAAAAAAAAAAAAAAAAAAAAAAAAAAAAAAAAAACCGTACGCCCGAGGCTAAAACCCTAGGACGGTTTTGTCGATACAGGGAAGAGGAGGGAAACCTAGACTCGAAGGGAGTCTTTTTTCCTTCCATTTCGACCGTCACCCTAGTATAATGGGGGCAAGCCGACCGGCGGGAGACGCGTTCTCCCAAAATTCTCGGGTTATTCACCATAATAATGTCGATTCAAGGTGAAACCGAGAAGAGACGGTCGAAGACGGAGGCACGGGACGTCGCCGATTGGGGGAGGGCGTGCCATGTCTTCCGAAGGAGGCGAAGCCGAAGGCAGGGGAGAGGGGAAGGCAAATTCATCCGAAGAAAGTCCGCGGATTGGGAAACTTCGCGGGTCGAGGGACCCAAGCCAAACGGGAAAGGCGAGAGCGGAGGAGGTAGGGGAATGGATCGCGTAGCCGTAGAACGGGAAGCCAAGATCGTGGAAGCGTTGGAGCGCCTTAAGGAGTATTTGGAGAGGGAGGCAGAGGAAGTGCCGGAAGTGCGCGAAACCCTCCTCCTTCTCGAAGATTACGTTCGGAGCCGTGCTCGCGAGGAAAGGCCCTTTCTCCGTCGCGGAAGGCTTTCGGTCCGCCGTGAACCGGTGGTGCGCTTCGATCCTTCCGTCCTCAAGCGGCGGGTGGAGATGCTCGACGTGCTTACGGCAAGGGAGCGCGAGGTGGTATACCTGATCGGGCAAGGGTATCGAAATCGAGACATTGCCCAAGCCTTGGTGATTAGTGAACACACGGTAAAAAATCATATTTCAAACATCTTTCAAAAACTTGGTGTAGCCGATCGGTACGAACTTTTGACGCTGCTTTACGGTTCGGAGACAGAAGAAAGGACAGAAGAAAGGACAGAAGAAAGGTAGGAGGGAAACGACACACGTAGGTGTCGGCGGCGCGGTGCTCCCCGGCGGCGTTTTGCACAGGCAGCATCTCTGGCACGGGGATCGTGCGAAAGGGTGAGGCCTATGCCCGTCATTTCCGGCCGGGGGTACGTCCTGGACGTCGAAGATTTCCGCATCACGCTCCACCTCCAAGAGGCAGGAGTATCCCGCCAAGAGATCGTCGAAACGCTCCGCCGACGAGGCATATCGGAAGAAAGAGTTTCTCCCGCCCTCGAGGAGGTACTGGGTCGGGGTCCTGGTACTTATGTCCTGGCCCAGGGTACGCCGCCTCGGCCCGGGAAGGCCGGAGGACTTCGGTGGCTCGTCTCGTTTTCGGAGGCAGACGCTGTTCCCGAGGACGAGTCACGAGTCGACTACCGGGAGAGGACCCCGTACCTTGCCGTTCGGCGGGGACAGAAGATCGCCGAAGTTCTCCCCCCGTTCCGGGAACGCCGGGGCTTACGGTTTCCGGGAAGGTCGTGCCTGCTCCGTCTCCGCCCGCGCCGCGCATCCGTTGCGGGAAGGGCGTCCGCTTGGATGAGGCGAGCGGGGCCCTCTACGCCGAACACGACGGAGCCCTCTTCGTGGAAGAACGGTCCGGAGAAGTGCTGGTTGCCGTTCGCGAGCTTCTCGAGCATCGGGGAGACGTCGATCTCGCATCCGGGAACATCCATTTTCCGGGAAGCGTGGTGATCCGAGGGGACGTCGCCGAAGGCATGCTCGTAGAGGCGGGGGAGGATCTCGTGATCTCGGGCCAAGTGGAGGGCGCGACCGTGCGGGCGCGCGGCTCCGTGGAGATTTACGGGCCACTCCTCCGCGGTTTGGTGGTTTCGGGTTGGGAAAAGGTACGTTTTCCCTCCCTCCTCGCGCTTCACTCTCTCGCCCGCGACCTCGCGCGCTTTCGCGGCGCCGTGGAACAACTTCGTGCACACTCCCCGGCTGCGGCGAGATCTCCCGAAGTATTACGTACGCTCGTCCTTCAGCTTCTCGAGCGGTATTTTCCCGACCTCGGGCAACGGGTGCTCGCCTCAGCACCCCTGCTGCGCGAGGTCTTTTCCGAGGAAAGTACGTGGCGTGCATTTCTCCGGCCTTTTGCTCCCGCAACTCGCGGCAACTCTTCGTGGACGTGGGAGACTTGGTCGGAAGCGCTTTCCGCACTTCTCGCCGTCCTCGAAAGGTATCCTCTCGAACTTCGCGAACGCTCCCGCGTTCGCGTGGCGAGCGTGCACATGGGAACCGTATACGCGTGGGGAGACGTGGAGGTCGTCCGCCGCGGAAGTTATCGCGCGGAGATCGTCGCCGACGGAGAAATTCGCATTCCCGGCCCCGTGCGCGGAGGCCGCTACGTGGCTTCGCAGATGATTCTCGGCGTCGTGGGAAGCGAGGCCGGCATTTCGACGACTCTGGAAGTTCCCGAAACGGGTTGGATCGAGCTGCGCGAGGTGTTTGCCGAAACCGAGCTCGTCTTTGGGAAACGCCACTTCGTGCTCACGCGTCCTTACCGGCTTGTCCGTTTTCACCTCCGGGAAGACGGGGAACTCGAAGCCGTGCCCCTTCGGTGACGGGAAGTCGCCCCCTCTTCTTCTGAGCCCCTTTTTCTCTCGAATTCAACGAACAAGGCCCCGCCGACGCGGGGCCTTGTGTTTCCGAATTCCTGCTTCTCTTCCTTCAGCTCCGCGGGCGAGGGATTTCGCGTCCTTCCGGATCGGGCCAGGAGGTGTGAAAGCTTCCCTCACGGTCGATCCGCCGGTATGTGTGGGCTCCGAAGGCGTCCCGCGCTGCTTGGATGAGGTTGGCGGGAAGTCGGCGTCGGCGCAGGCCGTCGAGGTCGGCGAGGGCGGCGAGGTGGGCGGGGGCGGGCATTCCCGTCCGAACGGCCCAGGCGGCAAAGCTCCGCAAGGCGTTCTCGCGTTCGCGGACGAATTCCCAGATTTCCGGGAAAAGGAGGGGGTGGGAGGTTTCGGGACTCCGGCGAAGGTTACGTTCGAGATTTGCGAGGAAGCGGATTCGGACGATGGCCCCGCTCTGCCAAACCTGAGCTACGTTGGCCAAATCCACGGCGAAGTCGTAGGTTTCCGATGCTCGCCGGAGGAGGGCAAAGCCCTGGGCGTAGGCGATGAGCACCGCCGCGTGCAAGGCATCGCGCCACGTTTCGTACGCCGGAAGCGCTTCCGGACGATGCCATGGCTCACCGCAAGCTTCCGCGCAGGCGAGACGGAGGTCCCGCTCTCGCGAGAGGTTGCGGGCGTGCACCGCCGCCGCAAAGGTGCTTCCTCCCACACCGAGTCGAAGGGCCTCTTCTGCCGTCCACAGTCCCGTTCCCTTTCCCTCGGCGACGTCGAGGATTTGCTCCACGAGGGGTTGGGAGGTTTCGGGGTCGGGGACGGTGAGGATATGCCGGACGAGGCCGATGAGGTAACTTTCCCAAGGTCCCTGATTTGCCCGGGCAAAGGCGTCGGCGAGTTCGACGCTCGCATAGCCGTAGACGTTTCGGAGGGCGTCGTAGGCCTCCGCAAGAAGTTGGAGGAAGACGTACTCAATCCCGTTGTGCACCATTTTTACGTAGTGCCCGGCGGCGCTTTTTCCCATGTAGGCGACGGCCGGTCGACCATCGGGGAGGCGGGCGGCGAGAGCCTCGAGTCGAGAAGCGATCCGGGTATACGCTTCCGCGTCGCCGCCGGGCATAAGCGCCGGCCCCGTCCGCGCCCCCAGCTCCCCGCCGGAAATCCCCATCCCCACGTAGGCGATGCGGGCTTGACGCGCGCGCGCCTCCCGACGCAAGGTATCTTCGTAGTGGGCGTTTCCTCCGTCGACCAGGACGTCCCCTTCCTCCAAGAAGGGGAGAACTGCCTCGAATGCTGCGTCTGTCGCCGGCCCCGCGGTGACCATGAGGAGGAGGAGTCGAGGTCGCCGGAGAGAGGCGACGAAAGCCGCAGGTTCGGCAAACGCTTCGAATCGTGGATTTCCCACGCGGGCGGCGAGGGCAAACGCCTTGTCTTTCGTGCGGTTGAATACGGCGACGGAAAGGCCGACGTCGTGGGCGCGCAGGGCGAGGTTTTCCCCCATGACCCCTAGGCCGTAAATCCCGATGTCGTGCATCGTCGAGCTTTCCTCCCTCACGTGGTTTCCGCACGCGGTCCTCCGTAGCTCAGTGTACCTCACTTTGGAAACGGGAATGGGCGAAACTTTCTCGGGCGAAGTTGCGGCGGGACTTTGCCCCCGAAGCCCCTTCTCCTTTTTCACAAAACGTTCACAATCTGTTCACGATATTGCCACGTTTGTCTCCTGCTTTCTACTCAATCGAGATTAACTAGTGTGCTATAGTGAAAAATGTACAGAGGCGGGGAGAAGGAGAGAAGCGAAGTGGGCCTTTGCACGCCGTCGTCTCGGGCCTTTCAGAGAACGTCTGGTACTTCGGAGGAGTCCGTGCGGCGGCTCGGGGGGAGGGCCCGCAACGCAAAAGGGAAAGGGCGGACCCTTGTGAACCAATTTTTGTAAACGCTTGCGGCGGAAGGGTCCGGGCTCCGTCTCTGTGCGGGCGCGCAGACGGCGCGGACAGGGTCAGACATTGTACACCCGATGGAGGGGGGCTAGACGATGCCCAACCAGCTTGTGGTGGACCTGAGCCGCCTGCAGTTCGGCCTCACGGCGGCGTTCCACTTCATCTTCGTTCCCCTCACGATCGGCCTCATCATCCTCGTCGCGGTCATGGAGTCGTTGTACCGGCGGACCAAGGACGAGATGTATCGCGAGATGGCCGATTTCTGGGGAAAGCTCTACGCGATCAACTTCGTCCTCGGCGTCGTCACCGGGATCACGATGGAGTTTCAGTTCGGCACGAACTGGTCGGAATACTCCAAGTTCATGGGCGACATCTTCGGAATCCCGCTGGCGATCGAGGCGCTCCTCGCCTTCTTCCTCGAGTCGACCTTCTTTGGCATTTGGTTCTTCGGTCGGGAGCGCTGGCCGCAGCTTCGGGAGCTTTCCGCGTGGATGGTTGCCCTGGGCACGAACCTCTCGGCCCTCTGGATCATCACGGCCAACGGCTTCATGCAGCACCCGGTGGGGTACAAGATCGTCGAAATCGACGGGCGCAAGCTCATCCACCTGGAGAACTTCTGGGAGGTCTTCTTTAACCCCAACGTCTGGTGGATGCTCGTCCACACGATCCTCGCCTCGTACATCGTCGGTTCGTTCTTCGTCCTCGGCGTGAGCGCCTACCACTTCTTGAAGGGCGTAAGCGGCCGGAAGCGCGAGTTTTTCGAGCGCTCCTTCCGCATGGCGCTCGTGATGGCCGTCCTCGCCACGCTTCTTACGGCCGTCACGGGACACTTCCAGGGCGTGAACACCGCCCGGACGCAGCCGGTTAAGGCGGCCGCCTTTGAGGCCGTCTGGGAAGGCGGCAAGGGTGTTCCCTTCTACCTCTTCAGCATTCCCGTTCCTTCCCAAGAAAAGAACATCCTCGAGTGCTGCCCGATTCCCTACCTCGGTAGCTTCCTCTACACGAACAATCCCTTTGGCGAAGTGAAGGGTCTCAAGGACTTCCCCGCGGAGGATCGGCCGCCGGTTGTCGTGGTCACGTGGGCCTTCCGCCTCATGGTCGGCCTCGGAATCTACTTCCTCGCCGTGGCCGTCTACACCTGGTGGAAGTACCGTAGGGGTGGGCTGGAAGCGCTCGAGCGTTCGCCGAAGCTCCTCAAGGTGCTCCTCTACTCGATTCCCCTTCCCTACATCTCCCATTGGCTCGGATGGAGTGTGACGGAGTTCGGCCGTCAGCCGTGGGTGGTGTACGGCCTCATGCGGACGAGCGAGGCCGTCTCTCCGGTGAGCGTCGGCGACGTGGTCTTCTCCCTCGTCGGGCTTACGTTCTTCTACGGCGTGCTCATCGTGGCGGACATCTACCTCCTCTCCAAGCTCGCGAAGGAAGGTCCGCACCTCGAAGAGGCTCCCGGCAAGGGCATCTCCGGCCGTCCGGTGGAAGCGTGAGGAAGGGGTGAACGCGCGATGTCCGAACAAGCACTCCCCGTGATCTGGTACGTCCTCTGGGTGGTCCTGTGGGTCGTGTACTTCGTCCTGGATTCCAAGACGCTGGGACTGGGAACGCTCTTTCCCTTCCTCGCGCGGAACGAGCGCGAGGAAGCGGCCCTGCAGGAAGCCGTGGGTCCTTTCTGGGACGGCGACGAAGTGTGGCTCATTACGGCCGGCGGCGCGACCTTTGCCGCCTTCCCCCTCACGTACGCCGTGATGTTCAGCGCCCTGTACGTTCCCTTCTTCCTCCTCCTCTTCGCCCTCTTCTACCGCGCCGTAGGCCTCGAGTTCATGTCCAAGCTCAAGGATCCCGGCTGGCATAACGTCTGGCGTTGGGCCTTCACCGTGGCAAGCTTTCTCGTGATCCTCCTTCTAGGCGTGACCTTTGCCAACCTCTTCTACGGCCTCGACTTCGACGCCACGGGGAACAAGACGACGCTCCTCACCCTCCTCAACCCGTACGGGATCTTGGGCGGCCTCACGATCGTCGTCTTGGCGCTTCTCTCGGGCACGACGTGGGGGGCGTTCAAGGTCTCGGGTGAGCTCGAGAAGCGTCTCGAAGGTTACGCCCATGTGCTCTGGTGGGTCGCCCTCGCCCTCTTCTCCATCTACATGGTGGCGACGGCGAACCGGGCAAACCACCTCCTCGTGAACTACAACCAGGCTCCCGTCCTTTACGTCATCCCCGCCCTCGCTCTGCTCCTTCTCCTCCTCGTCAAGCCCCTTCTCTCCCGCGGCGCCCAGCTCGGGGCTTGGCTCGCCACCTCGGGAACGATCGCCCTCCTCCTCGTGACGGGGTTTGTGGGGCTCTTCCCGAACATGCTCTACTCCCGTACGGCGCCCGAGGCGAGCATCACGGCCTACCAGGCGGCGGCGAGCCCGCTCACGCAGACCATCATGCTCGGCGCAGCCATCGTCCTCGTACCGGTCGTGATCGGGTACCAGTCCTGGGCGTACAAGAAGTTCAGCGAACGCAAGATCGACGTGGAGGAAGCGAAGGGGTACGGCGCGTAACGCGCCGCGGCGCCCCGACCTTTCTCAGGAAGGATGCGGAGCCGACGAAGCGACCTGCGCCGCGTTGCGTGCCCGCAAAGGATGCGAGCGCTCCGGAACGCCCCGGAGCGTTTTTTTTGCACAAATTCGAGTTCCCCATTCCAGATGTTTCCTTGACGCCCTTTTGTCTTCCGGGCTATGATTGAACTACAGGGGTCCGTGATTTTCGCGGTTTTGCGGGAGGTGGCGGATCGCCGGGCGACCGGCGAGACAAAGTTGGACGATCCGGTCAGGAGTCTGTCAGCCGTCGGTGGGTCCCTTGGGTGGATCCTCCTCTTTCTTTTCCTCAACGCCTTCTTTGTGAGCGCGGAGTTCTCTTTTGTCAAAGTTCGTCCCTACCGCGTATCCGAGCTCGTCGAGCGGGGAGATCCTCGGGCGAAGGTCCTCGCGCACATCATTTCCGATGTGAACCGCGCGCTCTCGGCCGCGCAGCTTGGAATCACGATCGCCTCTCTGGGGCTTGGTTGGCTCGGCGAACCTTTTGCCCGCGACCTTTTGGCCCCGCTTTTTGCTTGGGCGCGTGTGCCCGAGGCGTGGCAGGGGACCCTCGCGGTGGGGGCGGCCTTCGTCCTCATCACGTCTTTCCACATCGTGCTGGGGGAACAGGCGCCCAAGGTGATCGGGATCCGCCACGCGGAGTCGATCGCCCTATGGGTCGCCTTTCCGTTTTACGCATTTACCTGGATAATGCGCCCCTTCATCTACCTCCTCGACCGGGCGACGGACGGCGTCCTTCTCCTTTTCCGGATTTCCCCCGACCAATCGCAGGAGATCGCCCACTCCGAAGAAGAACTCCTCTCGCTCATGAAGCAGAGCGAAGAGCAGGGGATCCTCGAAGCGGAAGAGGTCGCCCTCGTGGACAAGGTGTTCACCTTTACGGAGCGCACGGCGCGGGAGGTGATGATCCCCCGCACGGACATGGTCTGCCTCTACACCTCACTCCCGTACGAAGAAAACGTAGAGATCATCCGCGGGACGATGCACACCCGTTACCCCTTGTGCGCCCCGGATAAGGACCACATCGTAGGTTTCGTCCACATCAAGGACTTCTGGCGCCATCCGGAGGAGCGCGACCTCTTGCGCTTGGCGCGTCCCGTGCTCAAGGTTCCCGAGACCATCCCCTTGCACCGGCTCCTCAAGCGCATGCAGGAGGAACACGTCGGAATCGCCATCCTCCTGGATGAGTTCGGGGGAACGAGCGGTCTCGTGACGCTGGAAGATATCCTGGAAGAAATTGTGGGAGAAATTCAAGACGAGTTCGATCAGGAGCGACCGGAAATCGAACCGCTCGGGGAGGGACGCTACTCCCTCGACGCGCGCCTCCTCGTGGACGAATTCAACGAGCGCTTCGGCGCCTCCTTGCCCAACGAGGATTACGACACGATCGGGGGATTTGTATACGCCCACCTCGAGGCTGTGCCTAACGTCGGGCAGACGGTAGTCCACGGAGGGTTTCTCTTTCGCGTGTCCGAAATTGAAGGGGAGCGCATCGTCCGCGTGGAAGTCGAGCCCGTCTTCGAACCGGAGGACGCGGCGGAGGAACGGGGGAAGCAGGAAGAAGGGGCGGAGGGCGACCTCTCTCCTTCGCCGCGGTCTGCGGACCAAGCGTAGGATTTGCGAAGGAAGTTCTGCGCGAGGCAACAGGAGGTCGGGGCGTTTTGAGCAGCTGGATGCAAGCAGTTCTCGATTTTCTCGCGGCTTTCGGCCCGTGGGGGCTTCTCGTCGCTCTCACGATCGAGGTGATCCCGAGCGAGATCGCCCTAGCGGTCTTCGGAGTCCTCGTGGCCCAGGGGAAGGTCTCCTTCCCCGAGGCCATGTGCGCGGGAATTCTCGGCGGGATCACCTCCCAGCTTCTTCTCTACCTTGCGGGTAGGTACGGGGGCCGTCCTTTTGTCGAACGCTACGGACGCTACGTCTTTCTCTTTCCTCACCACATCGAGCGGGCGGAGCGTTGGTTTGCGCACTTCGGCCCCGGTGCGGTGTTTTCCGGGCGTTTCGTCCCCGTCCTCCGACACGCGATTTCCATCCCCGCAGGAATGGTTCGCATGCCCCTCGGGAAATTCGTCCTGTACACCGGCCTCGCCGCGGTCCCGTGGACGTGGTTTTTCCTTCAGCTCGGGATGGCCTTCGTGCAAGACCGCGTTCTCCTCGAACGCGAAGTCCACCGCTACACGCTCCCCTTCGTCGCCTTCGCCCTCGTGACCTTCGTTGCCTACGTCGCGTTCGTGAAGTATACGCGCGCCGCTTCCCGGCGAAAATAGAGAGAGAAAGGCTTGGAAGCGGAGGTGCCGTCCGTGGCCCAAAGGCAAGATGCGTGGAGCGAAGGCGAAGACGTCCTCCTCGCCGAACTCGTCCTCAAGTCCATCCGCGAAGGGGGAACGCAGCTCGAGGCGTTCCGAGAGGCCGCCCAGCGCCTCGGGCGCACGCCGGCGGCTTGCGGGTTTCGCTGGAACGCCGTCCTCCGGCGACGCTATGCAGAAGACATCCGCCTGGCCAAGATGGCGCGGCGTTCGCGCCGCCTGGAGCTCGCCCGCAGTTGGGCCGATGGCGAGTCCGAGCACAAGACGAGTCCCGGCGTAGGCGCCCCTTCTTCGGCGCGCGACGCGTCGGACGCACCTGTGCCCGCGGAAGGTCCCGCGCAGCGCGGGAATTGGACGGGCGCGCGCGAACTTCCCTCGGCCGATCGGAGTTCGGAAGACGTGAGCGATCTCTGGTACCTTACCTACCGCGCTCTCGAACTCGGCCGTACGTACGTGCGTCAGCTGGAACGGCGCCTCAATTTCATGGAGGAAAGAATTGTCCGCTTGGAGGCAGAGAGGGCGGCCGCCCACAGCCGCGCCCTCTTCGAAGCGGGGGAGGGAACGCGCAACTTCCTCCGCTTTTTGGAGCAGGTTCGGCGCCTCGCCGAGGAAAAGAAGGTAGAACCTTACGAAGAGGCGCAGGGAGGGTCTTCCTGAGGAACGCAGGCGGCGGCCGGCATGGGGGAGAGCGAAGTGCCCGAAGGTCACATCGGGGCGTACGTGTCGTGGATTGCCGTACGGCGTAAGGGGACAGGCCCCGTTTCGCCGCAGGAAACGCTCGCCTTCGAGCCTTTTGGAAAGGCGTTTCGGTCCCCGCTTTCTTCCCGCACGCTTATGGGGATAGGCGTCGTCTTTTCCCCCGCGGGTGTCTGTGCGCTCCTCGGGCGCTCCTTTCCCTCTGTTTCCCAGTGGCTGCTCGCCGGCCCCCTCCCGTTCGGTTACGCCACGTGGCTCGCGGAACGCCTGAGGGATCGTGCAGAGGCCCTCGGAGATGTCTCCTCCCTTTTCGAAGGCGCTCTCACACACCTGCGGACCGAGGCGGCGCAAACCTTGTTCTCCCTCCTTCGGCAACACGGTCTTCTCGCCGCGAGCGGGGGAAAGGGTATCTCCGCGGTTCCCTTCCGCGGAGATGTGTGTGGGAGGCCGGATGTAGGGGAACCCCCGCGCGGCGGAGGTCTCGCTCCGTTCGGCGCCCCGGAACTCCTTTTGCCCCACCTCGCAGGACGCCGAGTGACGTGGGAGGAGTTCTCCGCGTATGGGCTCGCTTTCCCGCCGGCTTCCCAAGGAGAAAGCCGCTCGGCGCTCCGAAGGGCCCTTGCACGGCCCGGCCCCCTTCTCGAACGCTGGCGGGCGGAACGCCGCGTGTTCCTCGTCCCTTCCGTGGAACCTACTCCTACGGGAACGTCCTTCCTCTGCAACCGATGCGGCACGCGCTTCCTTCCGGATTCGGATCGGTTTCCCACGCCCTTCGGTTGGGAAGAGCCCGTGTGTCCTGCCTGCCGAGCCTTGGGAGACAGTCGCCCCGGTAAGGTCCTCGTAGAGGGAGCTTGGTCGCTCCTTTCTCCTCGGGTCTCGCCGTCTTTATCTCCTTCGGATGCGGCGAGTCTTTCGACCCGTCCACCTTCCGAGGCGCGGGCGGTTTCGCTTCCGTCCTCCCCGCTGCCAATGCGTTCCCGCGGGGAGGAACCCTCCCTTTTTCGCCCCGTACTCCCCCGGGTTTCGTTTTCGGAAGACGCCCTCACTCCGGCTCAGCGCCGTATCGCGGAAGCCTTGCGGGAGCGCGTCTCCGGCCCGCGCTCGGAAGCGAGAGGCACAGCGCCGGAGTTTCTTCTCTGGGCGGTGACGGGAGCGGGGAAGACCGAAGTCCTCTTTCCCCTGCTGGGCGACGTCCTACGCGCGGGAGGTCGCGTCCTCTGGACGACGCCGCGGCGTGACGTCGTGGACGAGCTCGCCCCTCGCTTCGCCAACGCCTTTCCCGGCGTCCCCCTCGCCGCTTATCGGGGTGGTCGCTCCGGCCCCCTCGCGTTACCTCCTCTCGTCCTCGCCACCGCGCACCAGACGCTGCGGATGTCCGCGGCGTTTTCCCTCGTGGTCGTAGACGAAGCGGACGCCTTTCCCCTAAACGCGGAGCCCTTCCTCTGGCGAAGCGTGTGGCGTGTCGCAGGCGATTCCCCCCTCGTCTACCTCACGGCGACCCCTCCCGCTTCCCTTTTGCGCAGGCTTCTCCTTCGGGATGCCGTGTTCCTCTTGCCGCGTAGGTTTCACGGCCGTCCTCTCCCCGTCCCGCGGACGGTGCGCGTCCCGCATCTCGCTGCCGCGCTCGCGCACGGGCGCCTGCCCGAGGAACTCACCTCGTGGCTCAAGGGGCGCCTTCTTCGCGGCCGCCGCGTCTACCTCTTCGTTCCCTACGTGGATGCATCGGAAGCGTTGGCGGATCTCCTCCGCCGCGCAGGTTTTGCGGCGGCGGGCGTTTCGGCCCGGGCTTCTGAGCGCGACGCGCACATCGCGGCCTTCCGCGAAGGACGGATCTCCGTCCTCGCGACGACCACGATCCTCGAGCGCGGGATCACCGTACCTTTTGCCGACGTGGGCGTCGTAGGGGCGTGCGCGGAACACTTCGACGCCGCCACCCTCGTGCAAATGGCGGGCCGCGCCGGCCGCAAGGCGGAAGACGAGGAAGCGGAAGTGGTCTTCTTCGTGGAACGCTCGTCCCCCGAGGTAGAGCGCGCCGTTCGCACCGTTCGGGAGCTCAATGCCCTCGCCGCGGGCGAAGACGTCAGCCCAAGGCCCGAAGGCGAATTCCCCCCGGAAAAAGGCGCGCCGATTTCGGGTTTCGGTGCGAAGGGGGATTCGGGGCATTCCGGCGGCCTCTCGGCGGCGCACGCTTCGCTTTTTGCCCTTTTTGCCGAAGGCGGTCCCAACTGCACGGGACAAGACCTACCTGTGTCTCCCTCGGAGCCGTCCTCGACTCCCCCGCGCTGCCTTTCCTGCGGGCGACCTCTACCCCGCACGCGGAACTTTCGGCTCCCCCAACCCATGCGCGAACTCGAAGCCGTCTTTTGCCGCACGTGCCTGGAACGCTTCGAAGTCCCTTCCGGAAGGCGTTGCGCGCACTGCGGGGTCCCCCTCAAGGACGGGCGAGGGGAGTACTGCGCAGATTGCGCGCGGTTTTGGCTTCGCCCCGAAGAGCCCCTTCGCTACCAGCGAAGCGCCCTCCTCTACGTCGGCATCGTCCGGGAGCTCGTCCACGCGTGGAAGGGAGGGAGGAATCCCGCCCTCCTTCGGCCCTTTGTTGCCTTTCTCCTCCGTACGTACCGAGACGAAGGGTTGGCGCGCGAAGGCGTGCAGGCACTCGTTCCCGTTCCTTCTTCGCCGGAGGGGGAGATCGTGCGCGGGTTTTCCCCCGCCCTTCACCTCGCCCTCGGCCTCGGCGAATACCTCGGCGTACCCGTACGCGACGTCCTCTCCCTGGAAGATCCGGGAGGGCGCCAAAGCGCCCGCAGCCGCGCAGAGCGCCGTCGGGCCGAGCGCGCTCTGCTCTACACAGGCCCTCCCGAGCTCGTACGGGGACTTCGCCTCCTCCTCGTCGACGACGTGTACACGACGGGAGAAACGCTTCACCGGGCCGCACGTGTCCTCGCCGAAGCAGGGGCGGAAGCGATCTTTGGCCTCACGCTTTCTCGCGCGATCCCGCGCAGGGAAGGGGAGTGCGTTGTTCCTCGGACTCGCTTTTCCCGCTAAAGATTTTCCGCCATTGGGCGATACACGAGAAGGGGGACGACCATGGAGGGTGAACTCGTCCAGTGCGCCCGCTGCGGGAAGCTCTTTGTACGTCCTCCGGGAAGTCGAGTTCGACTTTGTCCGGACTGCTTGCGGGAGGTAGAGGCCGAGTTTCGCCGGGTGTACGACTACCTCCGGAAGCAACGCGGGCGAAAGGCTTCGCTTCGAGAGATCAGCGAAGCGACCGGGGTGAGCGTCCGGCAGATCCGCGAGTTCATCCTCGAGGGCCGTCTGCGCCTTCTCGAGTTTCCGGAACTCAAGGAAGAGGTCTTTCCCGTCCCCCTTGACGTAGAGAACGGGCGTCCTACGCCGTATTCCCCGAAGGGCGATGAGGCCCACGGGGAAGTAGAGCGGCAGAAAAAGCATCAGCCACCGGAGGACGGGGGCCGCGGGTACTTCGTCCGTCGTCTGGAGTAAGAAGGGAGGGGTGACGGGACGATGCGCATCGAACGACCCGATCCTCCCTACGAGCCGCGTTTGTCCGAGATTCGCCCCGCGGGGACGGGCGACGGTCGGATTCCGTCGGAGCGCTCGGAGAGAGGACGTCTTTCGGGAGGTCCTTCGGCGTCTTCCTTCGATCGGTTCGAGCTTTCCGAGGCGGCGGAAGCCCTCTTCCGCCGGGCAGAAGGAACCGTTTCCGGGACGCGAGGGGAAACCCGCGTAGAGACTTTGCGCAGGGCGCTGCGGGAGGGGACGTACCGCGTGTCCGCCCACCGCGTCGCCGACGCGATCCTCGCCTACCTCGACGCCTCCCGGGCGAGGTTGCGGGACGTCCGCGAAGGGGACGGTGATAGCCGTGGAGGCGACGGGCGCCGGGTGTGAAGCAGTTTCCCGGAGGAGGATCGCGGAAGCGTGGATCGTGTGGTTTCAAGAACTTGCCGCGTGTTTCCGCGAGGCTTCTCTGGCGGCGGTCCGCCTCGCCGACGCGTTGAGTTCGTATGCGGCGGCGGACGCGGAGAGCGCCCTGAAGACCCTTTCCGATCTCGAAGGCCGCCTGCTCGCGCACGCCCGCGAAGGGGAGGCGCTTCGGCTCGCGAGCCGGAGAGCGTTTGCCCTCGAAGATCTCGCACCTCCTTCGACGTACGTAAAGCTCCTCTCCGCTCGCGGGGAGGAACGCCGACTCGCCGAGATCCTCGAAGCTCGCATGCGGGCGGCAGAAGAAGCGGTACGCGAGTTCGCGCGGGCGCGCGCCCGTCTTCAAGGCGTGGCGGAAGCCGGAATCCGCGAGGCGGAACTCGCCCGTGCCCTTCTTGCCTCCCAGGCCTTTGGTGCCCCGCCGCCGTCGGCGGTGGGAAAGCTACCTCCGCGCGTCTTCGACGGGCGAGCGTAGCTAATCCCCCCTTTTGCCGGCGCAAGGCGAGTTGGGCGAGGATTTTCCGGGTAGGGGGAAAGACGCGATGACCTCGACGTTTTCCGGTATGGAGATCGCTCTGCGCGGGCTTACGGCGGCGCGCCTGAGCATGGGGGTCGTGTCGCATAACGTGGCGAACGCGGAAGTGCCGGGGTATTCGCGCCAGCGGGTAGACCTGCGCGCCGCGGCGCCTTGGGCCTACCCGGGCTTGGGCATCGGCGCCAACCCCGCCCAGGTGGGACAAGGGGTCGAGGTGCGATCGATTTCCCGGGTGCGCGACCTCCTACTCGACCGACAGTACCGGACGGAAGTCGGCTACCGTTCGGCGTACGACGTGCGCCGGACCTTTCTCGAGAAGCTGGAAACGGCCCTCGCCGACACGGAGGGTTCGGGGCTCTCCCTCGTCCTCGACCGCTTCTTTCACGCCTGGCAGGACCTCTCCCTCGACGCGGAGAACTTGAGCGTACGTCAGGAGGTCCTGGGGTACGCGGAGCAGCTCGTGGACCTCTTCCACCACGTCGGGGACTCCTTTACCGCTCTAAGCCAGGACGCCCGGGATCTCCTCCGGTTTCGCGTCGAGGAGGTGAACGCTCTCGTTCGGGAAATCGCCGACCTCAACCGAGAGATCGCGCGGATTACGCCGCACGGCTACACACCCAACGACCTCTATGACGAGCGCGACCGCCTGCTCGACCGCCTTGCCCAGCTCGTGGACGTCGAGGTCGAATGGGCCGACGACGGCACGGTGCGCGTGCGCTTTGCCGGCGGGATTCCCCTCGTCGAAGGAGGGAATTCCGGGATACTCACCGTGGACGGGGACAAGGTGTACGTGACGGATGCCCGAGGCGTTCCCTTTGCGGACGCGGCGGGCAATTCCCTCCCCCTGCGGGTGGGAAGCTCCTTCGCGCCGGGTGTTCTCGCGCGCGGGGAAATCGCCGAAGCCCTACACCTTTTGGAGGACGTGCTTCCGGCGTACGCGGCGCGCTACGAATCGCTCCTCCGAGGGTTGGCCGAAGCGGTTAACGCCGCCCACCGTTCCGGGTTCGACCTGGAAGGGAATCCGGGGGAAGACTTTTTCGTCTTCGCGCCGCCCGGAAGTTCTGGCGACCTGCACGCCGTCTTCGTGAATCCGCGCATCGCCGACCACCCCGAACGAATAGCCGCAGCGCGGGAGGCGGGAGGCGCAGGAGATGGGCGCAACGCGCGGGCGATCGCCGAACTTGCGGAGCGCCCGATTCCGTTCGAAGCACCGGACGGCACCGTGGCGGAGATGCGCGTAAAGGACGCCTACGCGGCGATTTTCGGCGAACTGGCCACGGACGTCCAGAGGTCGCAGCTCCTCGCGGAGACCAAGGCGAGCATCGTCCGCTTCATTGACGAAAGAAGGCAGTCCGCCTCGGGGGTTTCGCTAGACGAAGAGATGGCTCGGCTCCTTTCGTTCCAGCACATGTACACCGCCGCCGCGCGGGCGCTCACCGCCATGGACGAGGCCATCGACACCGTGATCCACCGCCTCGGGCTCGTAGGGCGCTGACGTATGCGGCGCAAGCCGCCGGGAAGGGGGAAGGTGTCCGTGCGGATCACCCAGTCCATGCTCAGCGAACGCTTTCTCGCCGATTATCAAGCCGCCCTGCGGCGCATCGCCCGGGCGGAGGAACAACTCGCCACGGGTCGGAAGGTCGTGCGGCCCTCGGACGACCCCGTCATCGCTCTCCGGGCCCTGCGGACGGAAAGCTTGTTACGGGATATCGCCCAATTTCGACGCAACGCCGACTACGCCCGGAGCTTCCTCGACGCCCAGGAACGCTCCCTCGCGGAAGGAGAAGACCTTCTCAAGCGCGTCCGCGAACTCCTCGTCCAAGGGTCGAACACGGCGCTTTCCCGGGAGGCGCGGGATGCAGTTGCGTCGGAACTTCGAGCGGTCCGCGAGCAGTTTGCCGCGGTGGCGAACACGAACCTCGGGGGACGTTACGTCTTTTCCGGCGAGGCGACGACGGAACCGGCCTACGGCCCCGCGGGGCTTCTCGACACCCCGCCTGCGCAACGCCCGCTCGTCGCCGTGTTGAGCCCCGGGGTTTCCCTACCGCTCGGGGTTACGGCGGTCGAGCTCTTTCGCCCGCTCCCCGGCGGAGAAGATCTGTTTCGGTTTCTCGAACGGGCCGAAGACGTCGTCCGCACCGGTGGCGACGTAAACGCCGTTCTCGGCGACTTTGAAGGCTTTGAAAATAACTGGCTGCGGCGCCACACGTACGTGGGTTCGCTGCAAAATCGCCTTGAACTCATGGCGGCCCGCCTCGACGACCAGGCGGTCTCCGGGGAAAGGCTCCTTTCGGAGACGGCGGACACCGACCTCGCTGAAGCGGTGACGCGTCTCACCACGGCGCAGAACGTATACCAAGCGGCGCTCGGAGTCGGAGCGCGAATCCTTCTTCCGAGCCTTGCGGATTTCCTACGATAGGGGTGGCGGACGTGCACGCGTGGCTCGGCACGTACGAATTTCCGCACGGACTTCCCGGGTTCCCCACGTGGACCCGCTGGCGCCTCGAATTCCTAGAGGCGCCCTTTTTTCTCCTCGTCGCCGAAGCTGACGAGCGGATTGCCCTTCCCCTCATCGCGCCCGAGTTGGTCGTGAACCCGTACCACCTGCACGTCTCTCCCGAAGCCTGGGCGTACGCCTTCGGCGATCCGCCGCGTCCGGAAGACGTCCTTGTCCTGGTCGTCGTCGCGGTGCGCAACCCCGTTGCGACTTCCACCGTAAACCTCCTCGCCCCGATCGTCTTCGACGTGCGGCGGCGGCAGGCGGCCCAGATACTTCAGGAATCGGGCGAATACCCGCTGCGCGCGTTGCTTTTCCGAGAGGAGGATGGCCGTGCTCGTCCTCTCGCGCAAGGCCGGTGAGGCGATCCTCCTGGGCGACGACGTCGAGGTCGTCGTCTTGGGCGTCGAGGGGGACACCGTTCGCCTCGGGATCCGAGCCCCTCGCCACGTGCCCATCTGGCGCAAGGAACTCCTCGAGGCCGTGGCCGGCGAAAACCGTGCGGCCACCGCGGACCCGGCGTCGCTTCGCGATCTTTTCCGCGAACCCGGGTTTCCCCCGTTCCCCACGCGTCCCTCGGCTGCGCCGCAGGCGGAGGAGAAAAAAACTCCTCCCCGGGACTAAACGGTTCGCGCAAACATTCAATACACGAAATGGCGAGGGGAGTTTCCCCGCCCCGCACGGAAGCGGGGACAAATCCTCACGGAGGTGATAAAGTTGGAACCAATTTATGGGGACGATTTTTCGGAAAAAGGAATATCACTATGCCGGAAGTACCGATCGAACTGATTTATTATTTAAATAATCCAATTGCACCAAACTGGATATCGCTCGTGCTGGGAGTTCCCTTAAGACATTCCCAGCACCCAAGCTGGAAGAACCTCGTAGTCGAGCTGATTCTACGTCTCAGCGGTTCAGCACCTCTTGGTCTTTTGCTCATTCAAGTTGTGCCAGAGCGAAACTGGTATGGAGATGAAATCGTGGCAGCTGGCGGTCAAGTGCTGGTATGGAGTGAAACCACAAATCAGAAGCTCGTCCGACTTGCAGGATACCTGCCTGCCACCGAAGCCCGTTCAGGGCTTCTCCGGGACCTTTTTCGGGACGAGATCGCCGAGATGGGACTCCTTTATATCAACCTCCTCTCCGAGAGCGACCACGCAATCCGGTTCTTCCGGGTTGCTTTGGAGACCGATAGGTTCCCGCCTCTTTACCAAGGACTTTTGCATCCGGAAGGGGACGGGGCCGTTCTTGAGGTCAACCTCCCGGAGGAAAAAAACCTACGCCCTACCGTGACCGAGCTTAGCCTCCGATATGGTTTCCGGCTTCGTGCCCTACAAGGACGGGATTGGCCTCGGTGAGCTTCACCATCTGGTCTGCTCATCTCGCTGTGATCGAAGGTGGACAAGAAGTTCCCGTTTCATCTCCTGCACCCAGGGAGATGGCAGTAGGTATTTTAGACCGCATGGTGAAAGGAGAATCAAAAATGGCCGTTACTTTGCAGACGAGTGGTGGTGCTTTATTCCCCTCTTCCAAAGTTATTGTAAAGACTGTGTCTGCTGCTTACAACAACGCGACCGCAATTTCTAAAGGAAGTACAAAGTCGGCGACAGCAATTCAGGATCGTTTAGAAATTTCCCGAGAAGCGAAGCAACTTTTCTCAATAAAGCAGAAATCCTCGAATTCTTGGACGGATACTATAAGAATCTGGCCATAAAACGATGGAAGCACATCGTAGAAAATTATGTAATTGGGAAACCGGGAAAGTCACTGTTTCCTAAGAATATGGGGGAAGCGCAGATTAAAAATTTGATCATGGAGAGTGTAGATAAAGGTAGTGTTTTCAAGAAACAAAGAGATGGTGCCGTAGTGTATTTGTATAAACCAAATAAGTATGGAATCAGCGAAATGCTTACGGTCGTTGACAAGAACGGAATAATTAGGACATCTTATCCAACCAAAGGCACAAGCGTTTTGAAAAAATAAGGGGTGATCTATATGTCTATTAATATTTTGCTTTATGATTGGGAAGAAGACCTAAGATCGGGTTATTTTCGCGGATTTTTCAGCAGCGAGATGCACATGATCATTAATAGCGGCTCCAAACAAATTACAATTGAAGTTTCTACAAGTCATAGCACAATATTGATCGAAATTGCCGCTGGTTTAGTTGAAATTTTTAAGAATAACGAAGGGTATTCTTTTGATGTTTTAGGATTTGGCACGACTTACAACTACATTTTTACTTCCATAAATGATAAAATTAAAATAGATGCTTTTGATTTAATGTATGATAAAGTAGATGAAAGCATTTTATATGACAAAATGAAGTTTGCACGTGATTATGTACATGCATTGAAAAGTTACTTGAAATGGGCTGAGAGTATAAATCCAAGGATTAAGGTCGACGAAACGTTTAAGCTAATTGAGCAATATATGAACAATCTAGAAAATGTCATTGCAGAGAAGTAGCTTTAATAGTTTTTGAGGAAACCGAAGCACAAAAGACAGCCCCGACGACGCGGTCGGTGGCGTCGTCTTTGGAGGCGTGTAGGATCGGTTTGGTGCCTCTGTTCTCAAGTTCGACGTGCGGCGGCGGCAGGCGGCCCAGATACTTCAGGAATCGGGCGAATACCCGGAGGCCGTGGCGGGCGAAAACCGTGCGGCCACCGCGGACCCGGCGTCGCTCCGCGATCTTTTCCGCGAACCCGGGTTTCCCCCGTTCCCCACGCGTCCCTCGGCTGCGCCGCCGGCGGAGGAGAAAAAAACTCCTCCCCGGGACTAAACGGTTCGCGCAAACATCCGATACACGAAATGGCGAGGGGAGTTCCCCCGCCCCCGCACGGAAGCGGGGACAAATCCTCACGGAGGAGGATGCAGGATGCGCATCTACCACAACATTTCCGCGATCAACGCCCACAGGATGTACATGGCGAACAACGAGGCCGTCTCCAAGTCGCTCGAGAAGCTGTCTTCGGGGCTCCGGATCAACCGCGCGGGCGACGACGCCGCCGGTCTCGCGATCTCGGAGAAGATGCGTGGGCAGATCCGCGGGCTCAACATGGCCGTCAAGAACGCCCAGGATGGGATTTCTCTCATCCAGACGGCGGAAGGCGCGTTGAACGAGACGCACGCCATTCTCCAGCGCATGCGCGAGCTCGCCGTCCAGGCGGCAAACGACACGAACACTGACGCCGACCGGAATGCCCTGAACAACGAACTTCAACAGCTCCTCCAGGAAATCGACCGAATTGCCAAGAACACGGAGTTCAACACGAAGAAGCTCCTCGACGGTACCTTCCAAGGGAAGTTTCAGATCGGGGCCAACGAAAACCAGAACATCGAACTCAAGATCAGCGACATGTCCACGGTCGGCCTCAGCCTCGGAACGGCGGATGCTACTACCGGAACGGTGACCTACTCCGTAGACATCACGACGCAGGCCGGCGCCAACACGGCGATCACGACGATCCAGACGGCCATCGACACGGTTTCCGCGGAACGTTCCAAGCTCGGCGCCGTGCAAAACCGCCTCGAGCACACGATCAACAACTTGGGCACGGCGGTGGAAAACCTCACGGCGGCAGAGTCGCGGATCCGCGACGTGGACATGGCCAAGGAAATGATGGAGTTCACGAAGAACACGATCCTCTCCCAGGCTGCCCAGGCGATGCTCGCTCAGGCGAACCAATTCCCGCAGGCGGTCCTCCAGCTCCTCCGCTGATCGCCGCTCGTTTCCTTCCGTCTTCCATTGGGGGGCTACGGCCCCCCTTTTTCCTAGAAAAAACCCGCGCAAGCCCTCGCTTCTGCTCGAGAAACGTTTCTCGGGTGACGGGGAACGACACCTCTGTGGTCCCTCGGATTGGGGGTGTTCGACGTGGTGGATGTACAGGGTGCATCTTCCCTTGCACGCACTCCCCCTCCCTCCCTTTCGTTTGTTCGCGTCTCGGAAGAACGAAGGCCACAGGCGATCTCGCTTCTCCCGGGTACCCGTTTTGCTCAGGGAATCCTCGGGGCGGAAGACGACGGGAAGGTAAGGTACGGGGAAGACGGGCGCACCCTTCGCCGTGCCCACCTGTGGGGTCGAAGCGAGGGGAAGACCTTTGAGGCCCGCCGAACGCACTTGCGCTTCGAATGGCACGAGGAGCTCCGGGAGTACTACGTGCGCGTGGTCGACGACGCGACGAACGAGGTCATTCGGGAGATTCCCCCGAAAAAGTGGCTCGACCTCGTGGCCTACATGCTCGAACACCTCGGTCTGCTCGTGGACGCGCGCGTGTGAAGGGGGGGAGTGAGGATGGTTTTTCCTACGGGGGGTGCTTGGGGAGGCGACGGTCCGCCCCGCATGCTCGGGCTCGTTTCCGGTCTCGACGTCGAGGGGATGGTGCAAAAGCTCGTCCGCGCGGCGGAGGAGCCACTCCGGAACCTCGAGCGCCAGAAGCTCCTCCTCACCTGGAAGCGGGAAGCCGTGCAGGCGGTGAACCGACTCTTTTACGACGTGTACCGCGCCCTGGAGCCGCTTCGCCTGCAAAGCTTCTATCGCCCTCAACGCGTCGACGTGAGCCGTCCGGAAGTCTTGCGGGCGGAGAGTTTGGGAAGTGCGGCGCCGACCTTCGAAATCGCCGTGGACCACCTCGCCTCTCCGGCGACGCTCATCGGAGAAACCATCCGGGTAAACGGCTCGCCGGCAGCGCGAAGCGAGACCCTTGCCGCCCTCGGCCTTCTTTCTCCGGTGACGTGGACTGTGGAAGTCTCCGGCCCTACCTCCCAGGTGAGAAGCATAGACGTTTTGCCCACCGACACCCTGGCCGACCTTGAAGGAAAGCTCCGGGGCGCAGGGCTCGTGGCGCGGTATGACGAAGGGACCGGGCGCATCTCTCTTGCCACCCCCGCGACGGGAGCATCGGCGATCTTTACCATCCGCGAAGCCGCCGCGGGAACCCCCTCCTTGCTCGACCGGCTGGGCTTTACCCCGAGTCGAGATCCTGCGTCGGGGGAAGCGTTCGCGCGCGCTTCCGGGGAGGACGCACAGGTAACCGTCCGCACGTCTGCGGGGACTGTGGCGGTGAGCTCGGCGACGAACACGTTGGAAATGCTCGGGTATCGGATTACGTTGCTCCAACCTTCCGGTACGGCGCCCGTCACCGTACGGAGTTCCCTCGACGTCGATGCAGTCGTAGGACGCGTGCGTGGATTTGTGGAGGCGTACAATAAGCTCCTTATCGAGGTGCAGGCGCGGCTGAGCGAACCTACCTTTCGCGACGTCCGTCCCGTCCTCCCCGAAGAAGTCAAGGATCTCGGCGAGACGGAGGCAAACGAGCGCAACGCGAAGGCGAAGAGCGGACTTCTCGCCCGCGATTTCCAGCTGCAGAGCCTCCTAGGGAAGCTCCGTGCGCGCCTCGCGGAGCAACGCGTCGGAGGCTCCTACACGAGCCTTTCGCAGATCGGCGTGACCACGGGCTCGTGGCAGGAAAAGGGGCTTCTTCACTTCGACGAAGCGGCCTTTCGTGAGGCCTTTGCCCGGGACGCAGACGGGGTCATTCGTCTTCTCGCCGGATACACGGAGAAGCTCGCCGATGGGACCGAGGTCTTTCGTGCGGGAATCTTTTCCGACCTGTATCGGGATGTGTACGAAGCGATGCGCGATCTGACGCGCCGGGCGGGCGGAGGATTTGGCCTCTTTTACGAACCCCGGGGAGGAGAACTCGGACGCGCGCTTCAAGACCTGGACGAACGCATTCAAACGAAGGCCCGGCAAGTCCAATCCTTGGAAGAGCGTTACATTCGACAATTTACGCTCTTGGAACAGGCCGTGGCGCGTGCCAACGCCCAAGCCGCTTGGCTCGCTTCGCTCTTTTCGGGAAAGGGATCGTAGACGGTAGGAAAGGAGAGTCCCGCGGTGGGGTATTCCCCCGGGTCGGAGGGAAGCACGGGGTAGCGGGAGGGAAGAGCGATGGCCATCGAAGAACCAGGGTATCCCCGGGAAGCGGCGCAGGCGTACGAGGTGCAGCGCGTGTACAGCGCTCCGCCGGAGGAACTCGTCCTTCTCCTCTACGAAGCCGGTGCGAGGCACGGGAGGCGCGCACTTGCCGCACTCGAAGGTCGGAATCTCGAAGAGGCGCACCTACGCATCGTAAAGATGCAGGACGTCCTCGACTCCCTCTTGACGGGTCTACGGGAAGATCTTTCCCCCGGCCGCGAACTCGCCGCTCTGTACCGCTTCTACAAGGATCACCTCGTCGCGGCCAACGTCCACAAAGACCCCGTCCGCGTGCGCGAGGCGGTGGAATTTTTCGAAGAAATGGCCGCTACGTGGCGGGAGGCCGTGCGTCGCGCCCGTTCCGCCCAAGGAACCTTGGCCGAACGGGGCGTCTGAGGGGGTACGCGGATGCGGGGACGGGAGGGTTCTTCGGATACGGAGGAGATCCTCGCCGCCTGGCAAAAGCTCACGGAGGACGTCCGAAGGTCTCTGGCCCAAGACGATCTTTCGGGGGTGCTTGCGGCCTTAGAGGCGCGCGAACGCTGGATTTCCGCATACGGGAACACCCTTTCTCGGGCGCTAGCCGAAGCCTCCCGAATTTCCCTGAGGGAAAAACTCCTCGCGGAGGAAGAGGCGCTTCGAAGCGCACTTGAGGACCGACGGCGCGCGCTTTTGGCCGCGCTGGAGGAATTGCGTACCCGCACGCGCGCGGAGCGCAGCTACACCGCACAGTCCCGGGAAGAGGGTGGATTTCCTTCGGGCGGCCTCGTGGACCACAAAGGATGAGCGGGGTGAGAGCGTGGAGGCGCGACCGGTGGAGCGTCGGACGGTGGGGCGGACGCCCGACCGCCGATCCCAACCTCACGCGGGAGAACCTCGGGGGACGTTTGCCGCCCTCTTCGCGGAGATTGCCGCCCCCGATTCGTCGGAAAGGCGCGAAAACGGTGGGATGGCGGCGCCGGTCGAGGTGCGAGCTCAGGAGAGTGTCCCGGCCGGTTTCGGTGGCGGTACGGCGCAGCTTCGGGAGGAATACGAGGAAGTGCGGCTAGCAGGGCAAGCCTTGCGCCGTTCCCCCCGCCCGCAGGCCGTCCGTCGCTACCGGGAGCGCGTTCGCCGTTTCCTCGCTCGGGCGGCGGTAACCCTGGAGGTCGACGAAGGTGTGTTTCCCGGACGGGCGGGATGGCTCAAGGTGCGCATTTTGCGCCGTGCAGAGGAGGTGTACGAGGCGTTGGCGCGCTGGGAGGTCGAAGAGGAGGACCTTAGGCGCCTCCTTTCCCTGGTGGGCGAGCTCGAGGGCCTGCTTTTCGACCTTCTCCTGTAAGATAAAAGAAAATGCTCCGGTACCGTCCGGAAAAAAATTTTGCCGGACGGCCGCGCGTATACTTGTCGCGGGAAAGGGTGTATGCTACACTTAGGCCATAAGCCTGCGGGGCGGGCTTATGAATTTCCAGTGTAGAAGGGATGTTTGTACGTGTACCAAGGACGGGTGAAGTGGTTTAACGCCGCGAAGGGGTACGGGTTCATCGAGCGCGAAGACGGAGAGGACGTCTTCGTCCACTACACGGCCATCAACGGGGAAGGGTACCGCACGCTCGAGGAAGGTCAGCTCGTGACCTTCGACATCGTGCAAGGCGCCCGCGGCCCGCAGGCGGCGAATGTGACGAAGGTTTCGCGGTAAGGCGAAACACCTTTCCAGGGAAATGAACCCTCCGCGTTGGCGGAGGGTTTTCCTTTTAGGGAGGACGTGCGGGTGTACACCGTACCTGATGGCTTGTGGTATAGTGGGATTACCTCTTTTGCTTTTACGTGGCTGGCAAGAAGGAGGAGGGAACGCCATGCGCACGGTCGTGCGGGGAGAAAACGTGGAAGTCACCCCGGCCATTCGGGACTATGCGGAAAAGCGGCTTAAGAAGATCGAAAAGTACTTTCGCAATATCGACGAGGTTACGGCCTACGTAAACCTCAAGGTGTACCGCGACGGGCAGCGCGCCGAGGTGACGATCCCCCTGAACTCCCTGATCCTCCGCGCGGAGGACAAGACCCACGACGTATACGCCGCGTTGGACAACGTCGTCGACAAACTCGTGCGGCAGATCCACAAGTACAAGACGCGCATCAACCGCAAGGCGCGGGAGCAAGGCGCGGTCTTCGTAGAGGCCGTTTCGGAAGCGGGAACGGAAGGGGAGGAAAAGGAGGAGGAGGTGGCCATCGCCCGCCGCAAGCAGGTCCCCCTGAAGCCCATGACGGCGGAGGAGGCCATCCTCCAAATGAACCTCCTCGGGCACGACTTCTACGTGTACCGCGATGCGGTGACGGAGGAGGTGCACGTCGTCTACCGGCGGAAGGACGGTACGTACGGCCTCATCGAGCCCACCGCCGCCACCGAGTAGGCGAGGGGACGTTTCGCCGCGTGACCGCTGGGGAAAAATTCGAGAACCCGCCGAGCCGAAGCTGCGAGGCACGACCTTGCGCGGTCCCACGGGGGGACTCCGCATTCGCCCAGACGCGACTGCCGGGCGGGGGTGACGCCCCCGCCCTTCTGTCTTTGGATTGTAGGAGGAAAGGGGGATTTGGTACAATGAACGCGGCGCCGCAGGCGTCGTGGAGGGATGAAAAATGATCGGAATACTCAGGAAAATTTTGCCAGATCCAAACGAGCGCGAGCTTCGACGCTACCGCCGGAAGGTCGAAGCGATAAACGCCTTAGAGCCGGAGATGGAGCGCCTTTCCGACGCCGAACTCCGGGCCAAGACGGACGAGTTTCGCGAGCGCCTGGCGCGGGGTGCGACGCTCGACGACCTCCTCATCGAGGCCTTTGCCGTCGTTCGGGAGGCGGCGAAGCGGACGATCGGTCTCCGCCACTTCGACGTCCAGCTCATCGGCGGGATGGTCTTGCACGAAGGACGCATCGCGGAGATGAAGACCGGAGAAGGGAAAACGCTCGTCGCCACCTTGGCGGCGTATCTCAACGCCTTGCCCGGGAAGGGCGTGCACGTCGTCACGGTGAACGACTACCTCGCCCGCCGCGACCGAACGGACATGGGCCCGGTTTACGAGTTTCTCGGCCTTAGCGTCGGGCTCATCCATCCCAACCAGAGCTTCGAGGAGAAGAGGGCCGCCTATGCGGCGGACATCACGTACGGGACGAACAGCGAGTTCGGTTTTGACTACCTGCGGGACAACATGGCGGTGTACAAAGAGCACATCGTGCAACGGCCGCTCCACTACGCCATCGTCGACGAGGTAGACTCGATCCTCATCGACGAGGCTCGGACGCCGCTCATCATCTCGGGGGGGCCTAAGCGTCCGAGCGAGATGTACGCGCGCGTCGACCGCTTCGTCCGGACGCTCGTTCCCGAGGAGGACTTCAAGGTGGACGTCAAGGCGCACGCCGTGACGCTCACGGAATCCGGCGCGGAAAAGGCGGAGCGTGCCTTCCGCATCGACAACCTCTTCAATCCCGAGCACATGGAACTCCACCACATGATCTTGCAGGCACTCAAGGCGCACCACCTCATGCGCCGCGACGTAGACTACGTCGTGCAGGACGGCGAAGTGCTCATCGTGGACGAGTTCACGGGGCGGATCATGTACGGCCGGCGATACTCGGACGGCCTCCACCAGGCGATCGAGGCCAAAGAGGGGCTTCGCGTGCGCGAGGAGACGATGACCCTCGCGACGATCACGATCCAGAACTACTTCCGCCTCTACCAAAAGCTCGCGGGGATGACGGGTACGGCCAAGACGGAAGAAGAGGAATTCCAAACGATCTACGGCATGGACGTCGTCGTAATTCCCACGCACAAGCCGATGATCCGGCAGGACCTGCCGGACGTCGTGTACAAGACGCGCGAGGCGAAGTTTCGCGCCGTTGTCGAGGAAATCGAACGGCGCCATCGTACGGGGCAGCCGGTCCTCGTGGGGACGACGTCGATTGAGACGTCCGAGCACCTCTCCCGCCTCCTCAAGCGAAGGGGGATTCCCCACAACGTCCTGAACGCCAAGCACCACGCGCGCGAAGCGGAAATCGTCGCCCAAGCCGGGCAAAAGGGCGCCGTAACGATTGCCACGAACATGGCAGGCCGGGGCACGGACATCAAGCTGGGGCCGGGGGTCGCCGAGCTCGGCGGTCTCGCGATCATCGGCACGGAGCGGCACGAATCCCGGCGCATCGACAATCAGCTCCGCGGCCGGAGCGGGCGACAGGGAGACCCCGGCGTTTCCCAATTTTTCCTGTCCCTGGAGGACGAACTCCTCCAGAAGTTCGGCGGCGAGCAAATCAAGCAACTCATGGAACGTTTGGGGCTCCCCGACGACGAGCCGATCGAGAGCGGGCTCGTCACGCGGGCCATCGAGCAGGCGCAGCGCAAGGTGGAGGCTATGAACTTCGATCGCCGCCGCTGGGTGCTTCAGTACGACAACGTGATCAACGAGCAGCGGGAGCTCATCTACCGGGAACGCCGCGAAATCCTCTTCCGGGACGACCTCGGCGACATCGTCGGGAAGATGATCGAGCGGCACATCCGCCGTCTCGTGGAGGAGCACCTTTCCGACGTCGATCCTTACGCCTGGGACCAAGCCGGGGAAACGCAAGGGAAAGACCCGGTGACCTCCTCCCTCGATGCCCTCCTCGGGGCGCTCCGGGCGGGCGTCTTCGACGACGAGGTGTCCCTCGAGGACCTGCGCCGTACCTGGGAAGCGGGAGGACGCGAAGGCGTGACGGACTTTCTCCTGGCGCGGGCGCGGGAACGCTACGAAGCCCGAAGGCAGGCGCTTGCGCCGGAGTTCTTCCGCGAGTTCGAAAAGGTCGTCCTCCTCAAGACGATCGACGCCAAGTGGATGGACCACATCGACGCCATGGACCAGTTGCGACAAGGGATTCACCTTCGCGCCTACGGCCAGCGGGATCCCTTGCGCGAGTACCAGATGGAAGGGTACGAAATGTTTCAGGCGATGGTTCGGAGCGTGGACGCAGAGGTTACGGCGTACGTCCTCAAAGCGCAGGTGGGGATCGCGCCGCCCGTGCGCGTCTCCGTCGCGGAGGGGAAACCGGTTCGGGAGGGGGAAGATCCCCGGGCGACGGGAGGTCGTCGCAAGGGGAAGGGCGCCTGGAAACCCGGGAAGGGAAAGGGCGCGCTTCATGAAGCCCCTTCGGGCGATGCGGAGGGCTTTTCCCTCGAGTACAAATCGCAACGGCCGAAGGCCCAGCCGTAGGGCGTGCCTCGCGCTCCGGGTTGACGACTTAGCCCGCACCGAGCTGGGATCGTCCGAACGTCTGACCCCTGCCCAGCGGCTCGGTTCCCGGGGCGACGTCCCGTCTCGTACGGCAAGACAGAATCATCCATCCCCTTGCCAATTGCCGACCTTGTTGTACAATGATTTTCCGGAGGGTGAAGAACGTGGACCTGTTTACCGCGCGCCAAATCCTCGAATCCGCTGCGGAGCGGATCGAGGCAATCCGGAGGTCTCTTTGACCACACCGGGAAACGGGAGATGCTCGCCAAACTGGAGGCCGAGGCGACGCGCCCCGACCTCTGGGATGATCCCGTGCGGGCACAGCGCCTTCTCTCCGAACTGGGGGATCTCCGGGAGACCTTGGACACGGTGGACGAATTGGGGCGGAAGTTGGAGGACGCGGAGACCCTCCTCGAACTCCTCCGGGAAGAGGAGGACCCGGAGCTCGCCGCGGAGTTCGAACGGACCGCTCGCTCCCTCGAAGAGGAGCTCGAGCGTTTCGAACTTCGGCTCCTCCTCTCCGGGCCGTACGACGCGCGCAACGCCATCGTGGAAATTCACCCCGGAGCCGGCGGCACGGAGGCGCAGGATTGGGCGGAGATGCTCTACCGGATGTACACCCGCTGGGCCGAGGATCACGGCTACGGTGTGGAGGTCCTCGACCTCCTCCCGGGAGACGAGGCGGGAATCAAGAGCGTCACGTTCCTCGTAAAGGGAAGATACGCCTACGGCCGCCTTCGCTCCGAGCGCGGCGTGCACCGCCTCGTGCGCATCTCTCCGTTCGACGCTTCCGGGCGGCGGCACACGTCGTTCGCCTCCGTAAACGTCCTGCCCGAGATCGAAGAGGGCGTAGAGGTGGACATCCGTCCCGAGGACCTGCGCATCGAGACGTTTCGCGCGAGCGGGGCGGGCGGGCAGTACGTGAACATGACGGACTCTGCCGTGCGGATTACGCACATCCCCACGGGGATCGTCGTGAGCGTGCAGACGGAGCGCTCGCAGATTCAAAACCGCGAGCGGGCGATGAAGATCCTGCGCGCGCGCCTGTACGAGCTCGAGCTTCAAAAGCGAGAGGAAGAGCTCCGACGCCTCCAGGGAGAACAGAAAGAGATCGCCTGGGGGAGTCAGATCCGCTCCTACGTCTTCCAGCCGTACCGCCTTGTGAAGGACCACCGGACGGGCGTCGAGTCCACGGACGTGGAGGCCGTTATGGACGGCGCGATCGACGCCTTCATCGACGCCTACCTCCGCCAGGAAGCGTTGGGAGGCCAAGCGGCCCGTGCATCGGGCGGGACTCCCGAGGGCGAGGAGGCGTGATTCCTCCGCCCACTGCGCGGGGGCGCCGGCGCACGCCCGAAGCAGCGAGCGGGAGGGACGAGCGGCTGATGACGCCGCGGGTTCCCCGCACCCTACAACCACCACGGCAGGGGGGTTTGCGTTGAGCGGTCAGGTGTTGTCGGAACCCGAGCGGCTTGGGCTGAACGCCCTCCGGGTACTCGCCATCGACATGATCGAAGCGGCGCGCTCCGGACATCCCGGGATGCCCATGGGCGCCGCCCCTATGGCGTACGTGCTCTTTACGCGCGTGATGCGCTACGATCCGCGGGCGCCGAAGTGGTGGAACCGCGACCGCTTCGTCCTCTCGGGAGGACATGCGTCGGCGCTTCTCTACGCCGCCCTTCATATGGCCGGCTTCGACATGCCCATGGAGGAGCTCAAGCGCTTCCGCCAGTTTGGGAGCCGCACGCCGGGGCACCCCGAGTACGGGCTTACTCCCGGCGTGGAGGCGACGACGGGTCCCCTCGGTCAAGGTTTCGCTACGGCCGTAGGAATTGCCCTCGCGGAGGCGCACCTCGCCGCACGCTACAACCGGCCGGGCTTCCCCGTTGTGGACCACTACACGTACGTGCTCGCCTCCGACGGCGACCTCATGGAGGGAATCAGCTACGAGGCCGCCTCCCTCGCCGGCCACCTCGGCCTCGGAAAGCTCATCGTCCTCTACGATTCCAACGACGTTTCCCTGGACGGCCCCCTCGCCCGCGCCTTCAGCGAGGACGTTCGCGGTCGTTTCGTCGCCCAGGGGTGGCAATACCTGCGTGTGGAGGACGGGGAGGACGTCGCCGCCATCGAAGCTGCCATCCGGGAAGCTCAGGCGGAAACGCGGCGGCCCTCGATCATCGAGGTGAAGACGGTGATCGGCCGCGGTGCCCCCAATCTTCAGGGGACGCACAAGGTGCACGGCGCCCCCCTCGGTCCTGAGGAGGCCGCGCGGGCCAAAGAGTTCTACGGCTGGACGTGGCCCCCCTTCGAGGTTCCCGAGGCGGCGTACGTGCCGTACCGGGAGGCCGCCGCCCGCGGGGCGGAAGCCCGCCGCGCCTGGGAAGAACTCCTGGAGCGCTACCGGGCCGAACACCCCGCCCTCTACGAGGCTTTCGTCGAACAGATGGAGGGACGTCTACCTTCAGGGTGGGAAGAAGCCCTTCCCCGCTTTGCGTCCGGCGAGGGTCTCGCCACCCGCCAGGCTTCCGGTGCCGTGCTCAACGCCTTGGCGGCGCGCATCCCGGCAATCGTCGGCGGCTCGGCCGACCTCTCCTCTTCCAACAACACGTACCTCAAGGACCGAGGCGACGTCACGCGGGAAAACGCCGCCGGACGGAACATCTGGTTCGGCGTACGCGAACACGCCATGGGCGCCGCGTTGAACGGACTTGCGCTCCACGGCGGCATCCGCCCCTTCGGGGGAACGTTCCTCGTGTTCTCCGACTACCTGCGGCCGGCGATCCGCGTCGCCGCACTTTCCCACCTTCCCGTGCTCTACGTGTTCACCCACGATTCGATTGCCGTGGGGGAGGACGGTCCGACGCACCAGCCCATCGAACACCTCGCTTCGCTCCGGGCCATGCCGAACCTCGTCGTCATCCGACCGGCCGACGCGAACGAGGTGCGGGCGGCGTACGGCGTCTGGCTCGCGCGACGCGAAGGTCCGACGGCGCTCGTCCTCACCCGCCAAAAGCTCCCCGTCCTCGCAGAGACGGAAGCGAAGGCGTGGGAGGGCGTACCGCGCGGCGCGTACATCCTCTACGAAAATGCCCCGGGCGAGCTCCCCGAGCTTCTCTGGTTGGCCACGGGTTCGGAGGTCGCGCTCGCCCTCGAGGCGGCCAAGATCCTCGCTTCGCGCGGGCGGCGCGTTCGCGTCGTGAGCATGCCGAGCCGCGAACTTTTCCTCGCCCAAGACGAAGCCTACCGCGAAGCCGTGCTTCCTCAATCGGTCACCAGGCGCATCGCCGTAGAGATGGCCGCAACCCTCGGCTGGGGGGACTTCGTCGGCCCTGAGGGGCGGGTGATCGGCGTCGACCGGTTCGGCGCCTCGGCACCCGGAGAGGTCGTCGTTCGGGAATACGGCTTCACCGTGGAACGCCTCGTCGCCGAGGCGGAGTGGCTCCTCGGTGCCTGATGGTTCCCGACGGCCCTAGGAGACGAAAAAGCGCGGGTCCCGGAAGGAAGGACTTCCGGGACCCCCATTTCCTTGTACGCCGGTAAAAAAAAGCAGGCGGTACACGTACCGCCCGGCAGGGACGTGACGAAAGGGGGCACGAACGTGGGGGCTTGCTCGGCGCTTCCGCCACTACCATACCACAGGAACTCGCGGAAATGGTTAAAAATCCGTAAAATCTTTGTAAGCGTTAGGTAAAGCGTCGAGCCGAGATTGCCGAGCCGAGATGGGAGGAGATTTCATGCGCGGATCTCGCCTGAGCGCGCCTCGCGCCTTTGTCCTTTTGGCGCTGTTTGGTTGGACGCTCGCCTTCGTGGCGGGGTGCACACAGGAAAAGCCCTCTGCCGAGGTCCCCAAAAGGGTGGGTCTTACGCAGTTCGTCGCCCACCCGGCCCTCGACGCCCTACGTCAAGGGATCGTGGAGGGACTTGCCCGGGAGGGATTTGCGGAAGGAAAGAACCTCGTCCTCGACGTGACGAACGCCCAGGGAAGCACGGATACGGCGGCTTCCATCGGACAGAAGTACGCTTCCGGGTACGACCTCGTGATCGCCATCGCCACGCCGTCTGCCCAGGCTGCGGCCAAGGCGATCGGCAAGACGCCGCTCGTCTTTGCGGCGGTTACGGATCCCGTGGCGGCAGGGCTCGTCGCCTCCCTCGAGCACCCGGGCGGGACGATCACGGGAACGAGCGACGTCCACCCCTCCCGAAAATCCCTGGAGCTCATCCGCGCCTTTCTCCCGGACGCCCGTTCCGTCGGCGTGGTCTACTCTTCGGGAGAGGTCAACGCGGTGAAGCAGCTCGAGGTACTTCGGTCTGCGGCGCCGGAATTCGGCCTCGAGGTTCGCGCCAAGGGCGTGGCCCAGGAAGCCGAAATCCAGGCTGCCGCCCAAGCCCTCGCCAACCAAGGGGTCGACGCCTTCCTCGTCCTCGTAGACAACGGCGTCGTCGCCGCCATCGATTCCCTCGCCAAAGTCGCCGAGGAACGCCGGATCCCGCTCTTTGCTTCGGACGTAGATTCCGTAGCCCGAGGGGCCGTCGCCGCCTACGGCATCGATTACCACGCGATGGGCGTACAGACCGGCGAGCTCGCCGCCCGCGTTCTTCGAGGGACGTCCCCCGGAGAAATCCCCGTCGAGGTCGTGCGCGACGTCGAGCTCGTCGTGAACGATTCCTCCCTCGCAACCTACGGGCTCACGCTTCCTCCGGCGCTTTCGGAGGCGGCCAAGCACGTCAGACGTTGAACATCTTTCCTCCCGCCCCCCCACGGGGGCGGTTTTTTTTCGGAAGGATTTCCCACGCCGCTCCTACTCTCGTTCGCAAGCTGAGTTGATATAATTGGAGAAGCGAGGCGCCGCGCACGATTTCCCGGGAAATACTGCCAGCGTTCGACTCCGAGGGGAGGTAGCGTGGTTGATCGAGCTGAAGTCCGTCTGGAAGTCGTACGGGAAGATCCACGCCCTCCGCAACATTTCGCTCACCGTGGAACCCGGGGAGTTCGTCTATTTGATCGGACCCAGCGGTGCGGGCAAGACGACCCTTCTCAAGCTCCTCTACGGGGAGGAGACGCCGACGGAAGGGGAAATGCGCGTCGCGGGGTTCACGATCGGACGCAAGCGCCCGCGCCACCTGCCTTTCCTTCGTCGGAAAGTCGGCGTCGTGTTTCAAGACTTTCGCCTTCTCGATCACCTCACCGTGGAAGAAAACGTCGCTTTTGCCTTAGAAGTTCTGGAGTACCCTCCCGATGAGGTGCGCCGCCGCGTACGCGACGTCCTCCACCTCGTGGGGATTCCTCACCTCGTCCGCCGCTTTCCCGCCCAACTGTCGGGCGGGGAAAAGCAGCGCGTGGCGATCGCCCGGGCCATCGCCCCCAAACCGGAAATCCTTCTGGCGGATGAGCCCACGGGGAACCTCGACCCGGACAACGCGCGGCGAATCCTCCAGATCCTGGACGAGATCAACCTCACGGGCACGACCGTCCTCATGGCGACGCACAATCGAGAGCTCGTCGAGCGTTTTCGGCGGCGGACCCTCCTCCTCATGGAAGGGCGGATCCTCCGAGATTCGGCGGCGGGGGTGATCCCGCATGAAGCCTAGAACGTTGTTCCGGCACCTCCGCGAAACGGGAAAAAACCTTTGGCGCCATCGCTTTCACACCCTTGCCACCTTGAGCACGGTGGCCGTCACCCTTTTTCTCGTAGGCGCGGTCTACCTCCTCGTGCAAAACGTCGACAACTTGAGCCGCGAGGTGGAGGGAGAGGTCGTCATCCGCGTGTTCGCTCCCGTAGGGGCGAAAGCGGAGGAAATCGACCGGCTCGAAGCCGCCCTCAAGGCGCTCCCCGGTGTCGCCTCCGTCGCGTACATTTCGCCGCAGGAAGGGCTCGAGCGCCTCTCCGAGAGGTACGGTCCGGAGCTCAAGGACATCTTCGCCCAGGACATCCGGGCAGAGGAGACCCTTCCGCCGAGCTTCGTCGTTCGGGCCTCCGAGCCGCGCGACGTTCCCGAACTCGCCGCGGCAATCGAAGGGCTTCCCGGTGTGGATGCCGTTCGCTACGGCGCGGAGTGGGTGGACAAGCTCTTTCTGTGGACGAGCATCCTCCGGTCGACGGCCTTCGTGCTCTTGGCCCTGCTCGCCTTTACGGCCGTCTACCTGATCATGAACACGGTGCGCCTCACGATCTACATGCGCCGCGAAGAAGTCGAACTCATGCGCCTCGTGGGCGCTACGGGGCTCTACATACGCCTACCCTTCTTTTTCGAGGGGCTCCTCTTGGGTACCGTGGGGGCGCTCATCCCCTTTTTCTTGCTCGCGGAAGGGTACCGCGCGCTCGTGCGCTATGTGCAGGAAAACTTCGCCTTCATCCCCCTCCTCACGCCGGAGGCCGTACAGGGCACCCTTCTCGTCCTCCTCCTCGGCGTAGGCGTCGGCATCGGGGCGGGAGGAAGCCTCCTTTCGATCCGGCGCTACCTGCACGTCTGAGCCGACCGCACGTTGGCCGTTGCCAAAGGTCGGGGGGTCATCTTTGGAAGAAGCCGCTTCCCGGGTACGGCGGGGTTTACGCATCCGGGGGAACGGCCGATCCGGAGAAGTAGAAAGTAGAGAGAGAAAGACAGCACGGCAGATGCGCGGGGTAGCCCGCCTTTCGACCTTCGCTCGGAGGGCGGTGCGGGAGAAGAGACCGGAGGTGAGAAGGTGGGAGCTACACCGAACCGGGAGAAGAGGGACGGGCGGGGGCGACGGTTTCGCGCCGTCCTGGGCGGGATCCTCGCCGGCCTCTTCGTCCTCGGACTTCTCCCCGCAGGGAATCCTACGGCGCGAGCGGCGAGCGAAGCGGACCTCAAGCGGAAAATTCAAAACCTCGACACCGAGCTGCGAGAGAAGGAAGGGGAGAAGTCCCAGGCGCAAAAGGACCTCGATCAGCTCAGGGAGGATAGGGAGCGGCTGAAGCAGGAAATTTCCGCCCTCGACTCCCAGATCGCGGAGACGAACGCGCGGGTGGAAAACCTCAAGGCGAAGATCGAAGAAAACACGAAGAAGAAAGAAGAACGGGAAGCCGCCCTCAAGGCGGCCACGGAGCGCCTCGAGACGCACAAGGAAGAGCTGCAAAAGCGCCTCTATCGCCTCTACGTCCAGGGTGACATGACCTACGGGGAGGTCCTCTTCGGCGCCAGGGATTTCGCCGACTTTGTAGGCCGCGTGGAAATCCTCACGGCGGCGGTGGAAGCGGACAAACGCCTTCTCGTGGAGTACAAACGCGCCAAGGACGAGGTCGAGCGGCAGAAACGGGCGCTCGAGAGCTTGATTGCGAGCTTGGAAACCGACCGCCGGGCCCTTCAGGAGGAGCTCTCGCGCCTCGCTCTCCGCAAAGAAGAGCACACGGCAAAGCTCAGCACGTACGAGGATACGGAAAGGCAAATTGCCCAGAAACTCGAAGAAATTGACGCAGAGCTTGCGCGGATCGCCGCCGAGCGCAGCCGCGCGACTGCCGAGCTCGAGCGAATTATTCAGGAAAGGCGCGCTCAGGAAGCACAGCGTGCTCGAGAGGCGCAGCCCGGGATTCCCGAGGGCATCTTCGCGTGGCCGGTTCCCGGGTACTACGCGATTTCCTCTCCCTACGGTTGGCGAATTCACCCGATCTTCGGTACGCGCCAGTTCCACAACGGGATCGACATTCCCGCGCCCAAGCGCACGCCGATCGTGGCGGCGGACACCGGGGTGGTGACCTATGCCCGCTGGATGAGCGGCTTCGGGAACACGGTGATCGTCGCCCACGGCAACGGTGTGAGCACCTTGTACGGGCACATCGACGACGGAGGGATCCTCGTCTCCGAAGGACAGGTCGTAAGCCGCAGGCAGCAAATCGCCCTCGTCGGTAGCACGGGTTACTCCACGGGTCCACACCTCCATTTCTCCGTGCTCGTAAACGGTAGCTACGTGTCTCCTTGCAACTACGTGCGGTGTCCGTGATGCTTTTTCACCACAGGCGCCACGTCCTCTACTGTCCGGCCAGACCGCATGCGGTCTGGCCGGACGTGCAATGGGGTTTCGTGCCGCCCTTGCAGGTGTAAACCCCGGTCCCCCTGCTCTATAATGAAACAAGGCAGGTGGGACGTGGAGAAAGGGCGGATGGTCATGTGGCGAGCTTCGGGCCGCAGGTGGGCCCTTCTTTTGTTCGTGTTCCTCCTCGGTGTGGGAATCGGCCGCCTTTCCCTTCCCCAAGGTCTCGGGACGAACTCGCCTCTTCTCGCGGGCCCCTTTTTCGGCGGGAAGCAAGAGGTGAGGCTACCGGCGGCCTTTGCACCCCTCGCCGAAGCCTACGGCACCTTGCAGGCGAAGTACTACGACCCTTCCCAACTCAACGACGAAAGTCTTGCCCGTGGCGCGGTGAAGGGAATGCTCGAGGCCCTCGGGGATCCCTATACCGCGTACATGACGCGGGAGGAACTCGCGCGGTTTCAGGAAAGCCTCTCCACGTCCATCGAGGGCATCGGGGCCGAGGTGATGCTCCTCGGAGGTCGGGTTACGGTGATTTCTCCCATCGAGGGATCGCCGGCGGAGCGTGCGGGCATTCGCCCCAACGACCAGATCGTCGAGGTCAACGGCGAGAGCCTCGAGGGGTTGGACCTCACCACCGCGGTCAACAAGATCCGCGGTCCCAAAGGAACGAAGGCGGTGCTCAAGGTCCTCCGTCCCGGGCACGAGGAGCCGATCGTCTTGGAGATCGTCCGCGATCGGATCCCCCTCGAAACGGTGCGGACGCAGTTGCTCGAGCGTGAGGGCAAGACCTACGCCTGGATCCGCGTGACTTCCTTCAACGAAGACACGGCAGAGCGCTTTCTCGCCGCGATGCGGCAGGCGGAAGAGGACGGGGCGGAGGGATTCCTCGTCGATCTCCGGGGAAATCCCGGGGGATACCTCGAGGCGGCGAAGAAGATTCTCGAGGCTCTCGTACCCCGCGAGGGCGTCATGTACATGATCGAAGGACGGGACGGAAAGCGCGAGGTTGCCCACTCCAAGCTCAAGGGGACGCCGCCGCCGCTCGTCGTGCTCGTAGACGAAGGGAGCGCGAGCGCTTCTGAAATCGTCGCCGCTTCGCTCAAGGCGCATGGGTATCCCGTCGTAGGGGTTCGCTCCTTCGGCAAGGGAACGGTACAGTCCACGGCGGACCTCGCCTCCGGCGGAGCCCTGAAGCTCACGATCGCCAAGTGGCTCGATCCGAACGGGGAGTGGATCCACGGCAAGGGCGTCGAGCCTACCGTCGTCGTCGAACCGGCTCCGTACGCCAAGCTTCCCCCCGTGTCCAGCGACAAGCCGCTCGGGCAAGGGCAGGCGGGAAAGCAAGTCGAGGTCCTGCAGAAGACGCTCGCCGCCCTCGGATACGCTCCGGGGCGCGAGGACGGATACTTTGATGCGGGTACGGCGGCGGCGCTCCGGAAGTTTCAGGCGGACCACGGTTTGTCCGCGAGCGGGGAGGCCGACCCGGCGACGCAAGGGGTGCTCTGGGACGCCCTGTACCAAAAGATCCGAAATCCCGACGATGACCCTCAGCTGCAGAAGGCTCTCGAGGTCCTCGCCCAAGAACCGGTTCCGGCGCGCTGAGGGCGCTTCGCCGGCGCCTTGGGGCCGCGTGAGCCCTCGTTTTCGACGGGTCTTCGGGGGAGAAAGAAGGGAAGGGAGGGGAGAGGCCGGTGGGGAGCGTTCTTTGGCCGACGCTTTCCGTTCTCATCTGGATCGCCGCAGGGTGGCTCGTGTGCACGCGGGCCGTCGAAGGCGAGCGGCGTTTTGCCGGCGTACGCCTCCGCCGCGGGAGACCGCGTCTCTTGTGGGGGGTTCTCGGCTCCCTTTTCGGGGGGGCGGCCGTCGCCGCCTTTCTCTTCGCCGGACATGCCCTGGTCTTCTCCGAGGGCATTCCGGATTCCGGCTCTCCCCAACCTCCTTCTTTTTCCTCCGACTTCTCGGTGTTTTGCGGTACGCTCGCCCTCGCCCTCCTCTTGGCTTTCTTGCGCCTGCGTTGGCTCCGCCCCTCCGTCGTGTGGGCGCTCACCGCGACTCTTTCCGCATTCCGCCTCCTTCCTCCCCTCTTTCGCGAAGGGGAGACGGAGGTTCTCGTCTTTTCCACCCTCCTCCTCGTAGAGGCGGTGCTCCTCCTAGTGTACCCGAGGGGCGCGGCGCGCCCGTACGTCTTTCGGAATTCGCGAGGTGGAGCGGTGACCGCCTTTGTCGCCGAGGGCGTCCTCGCCCTGCCGCTCGTGATTCCCGCCGCGTGGTTGTCCCTCGCTCCTTCTGCCGGTAGCCCCGGGGAAAGCCCGTGGTTTCTCTGGCCGGCGGTGCTTCCCTGGGTCCTGCAGGTGCGTACCGCACGCGGTCCCATCGGTCCAGAACTTCTCGTGCGCGCCGGCATGGCTGCCGGAGGGGCACTCGTTTCGCCGGTTATCCTTCTCTTTCCCGCCGAAGAGACGCGGGCGGTGGCCATGCTCGTCCTCGCATCGCTCCTCGTGGGTGGGGAGGAAGTTCGGGAACGCGCCGCCGCGCGGGCGGTAACCTCTCCGTGGCAGGAAGGGGAGGAGGCGACGATCGTCGCCGTCGTCGACGGTTCCCCCGCGGCAGAGCTCGGTATCCGTCCGGGAATGCGACTCGTGGGCGTCAACGGCACGCCCGTTCGCGGCCCGCAGGATGCCTACGCCGCCCTCCAGGGACGACCGGCCTACGTGAAGCTCGAACTCAAGGATGCGGACGGAGAGATCCTCTACCGCGAACGCGGGCGCTACGAGGGAGATCTCCCCCTCCTCGGCATCGTGTTCGCCCCCCGACGCTTCGATCCCCGGCGTTCCGCCCCGCCGCCGGAACATGGGATCGCCCTCCTGCGCGGCTTTCCCTCTGTCCGCCGCGCGGAGGCTGCGTCCGGCGAAACTCCGGAGGTTTCTCCGGCTCCGGCCCCGCAGCCCGCGCAACCTCCCTCAGGTGGTATAATTTCGGAGGAATGGAGGGGGTGAGCATGACCCAGGGCTTTCGCCTCCGGGCACCCTACGAACCGCGGGGAGATCAACCGCGGGCGATCGAGGCCCTTGTCCGCGGCATCGAGGAGGGCAGGCGGTTTCAGACGCTCCTCGGCGCTACGGGTACGGGGAAGACGTTTACGATCGCCAACGTGATCGCCCGCGTACAGCGCCCCACGCTCGTCATCGCCCACAACAAGACGCTCGCAGGACAGCTGGCGAGCGAGCTGAGGGCATTTTTTCCCGAAAATGCGGTGGAGTTCTTCATCAGTTACTACGACTACTACCAGCCGGAAGCCTACGTTCCGGAGACGGATACGTACATCGAAAAGGACGCGACGATCAACGACGAGATCGACAAGCTTCGCCACTCGGCGACGAGCGCCCTCTTCGAACGCCGCGACGTGATCGTCGTGGCGAGCGTTTCGGCGATCTACGGGTTGGGGGATCCGCGGGAGTACCGCGACCTCGTGCTATCCCTCCGCGTGGGGATGGTCCGCCCCATCGAGGAGGTCCTGCGCAAGCTCGTGGACATCCAGTACGTCCGCAACGACTACGAGTTTACGCGAGGGACCTTTCGCTTGCGCGGCGACGTACTCGAGGTTTTCCCCGCATCCCGGAGCGAACAGGCGATCCGGGTGGAGTTCTTTGGCGACGAGGTGGAGCGGATCACGGAAATCGACGTCCTCACGGGGGAGGTCCTCGCAGAGCGCGACCACGTGGCGATCTTTCCCGCCTCCCACTACGTGACCACCCCGGACAACCTCGCCCGGGCGATTCGCGACATCGAGCGCGAGCTCGACGAGCGCCTGGCCGAGCTTCGGGCCCAGGGGAAGCTCCTCGAAGCGCAGCGCCTCGAGCAGCGGACGCGGTACGACATCGAGATGCTGCGGGAAATGGGGTACTGCCCGGGCATCGAGAACTACGCCCGCCACATCACCGGTCGTCCGCCCGGGGCCCCGCCGTACACCTTGCTCGACTACTTCCCGGATGACTTTCTCCTCATCGTCGACGAGTCGCACGTGACCATCCCGCAGATTCGCGGGATGTACAACGGCGACATTTCGCGGAAGCAGACGCTCGTGGAGTACGGCTTTCGCCTCCCCTCCGCCCTCGACAACCGTCCCCTCCGTTTCGACGAATTCGAGGCGCGGATCCCTCAGGCGATCTTTGTGTCGGCGACGCCGGGGCCGTACGAAATCGAGAAGTCCGGCGGCGTGGTCGTCGAACAGATCATCCGGCCGACGGGTCTTCTCGATCCAGAAGTGTTCGTACGGCCTACGAAAGGGCAGATCGACGACCTCGTGGGGGAAATTCGCCGGCGCGTCGAAAGGGACGAGCGCGTCTTCGTCACGACGCTCACGAAGCGCATGGCCGAAGACCTCACGGACTACCTGAACGACGTCGGGATTCGCGCCCGCTACCTCCACTCGGACATCGACGCCATCGAGCGTCTTCAGCTCATCCGCGACCTGCGTCTCGGCGAGTTCGACGTCCTCGTGGGCATCAACCTCCTCCGCGAAGGACTCGACGTGCCGGAGGTCTCCCTCGTGGCCATCCTCGATGCGGACAAAGAAGGCTTCCTCCGGAGTGAGACGTCGCTCATCCAGACGATCGGTCGGGCAGCGCGCAACGCGAACGGCACCGTGATCCTCTACGCGGACACCGTCACCGAGGCGATGCGTCGGGCGATCGAGGAGACGTACCGCCGGCGGCGGATCCAGGAGGCGTACAACCGCGAGCACGGGATCACGCCGGAGACCGTGCGCAAGGCCGTACACGAAGTGACGCGGGCGACGCGGCCCAGCGATGCGGGGCGCACGCGAGTCTGGGAGAGGCTGCGTCGACGCTACGGCGTCGGCTCGGGGCCGGTGGACGACGAGACCGTCGCCCTCCTGGAGCAGGAAATGCGGGAAGCGGCCGAGCGCCTGGACTTCGAGCGGGCGGCGGAGATTCGCGACCTGCTCATCGAACTCAAGGGGGATCGTGCATGGCTGAAGAAGCGGCGTTCCGAGGGGAGGTACGGGGAGAAGGGCGGGAGCGGCTTCGGGACGTCATCGCCATCCGCGGAGCGCGCGTCCACAACCTGAAGGGGGTCGACCTCGACCTCCCCAAGAACCGCCTCATCGTGTTTACGGGACTTTCGGGTTCGGGGAAGAGCTCCCTCGCCTTCGACACCTTGTACGCGGAAGGGCAGCGGCGCTACGTGGAGTCCCTTTCCGCGTACGCGCGGCAGTTCCTCGGACTCATGGATAAACCGGACGTGGACGCCATCGACGGCCTCTCACCTGCCATCGCCATCGACCAGAAGGGCCACAGCCACAACCCGCGCTCCACCGTGGGAACGGTCACGGAGATTTACGACTACCTCCGCCTCCTCTTCGCGCGCGCGGGCACGCCGACCTGCCCCGCGCACGGAATCCCCATTGCCGCCCAGACTGTTGAGCAGATGATTGAAAGGATTCTCGCCCTGCCGGAAGGTACCCGCTTTCTCCTCCTCACCCCCGTCGTGCGGGACCGGAAGGGTGAGCACGCGCGCGTCTTCGAAGAGCTTCGGCGGCAGGGGTTCGTCCGCGTGAAGGTGGACGGCGAGCTCCGCGAGCTCGGCGAGGACATCTCCCTCGACAAAAACCGCCGCCACACGATCGAGGTGGTGGTCGACCGGCTCGTGCGGCGGGAGGGGATCGAACGCCGGCTCGCCGATTCCCTCGAGACGGCCCTCGCCCTCGGAGACGGTCTCGCCACCGTCGAAGTCGTAGGCGGGGAAAGCTTCACCTTGAGCGCGAAGTACGCGTGCCCGATCTGCGGCTTTACGATCGGCGAACTCTCCCCCCGCCTGTTTTCCTTCAACAGCCCCCACGGGGCTTGCCCCGTCTGCCACGGCCTCGGGGCTACGCTTCGCGTCGATCCCGACCTCGTCGTCCCCGATCCGGGGAAATCGCTGGCCGAGGGGGCAATTGCCCCCGTGGTCGAGTCCCGCGGCACGTACTACGAGCAGCTCCTGGAAGCCGTGGCCGGCCACTACGGGATCAACCCCCGCATCCCCTTTCGCGAACTACCCGAGGAGGCCCGGAGCGTGCTCCTCTACGGAGGCGACGACGTCGTGCGCTTCCGCTACCAAAACGAATTCGGGTCCGCCCGCGACGTCGCCGTGCGTTTCGAAGGGTTTGTCCCCCTCCTCGAGCGCCGCTACCGGGAGACCGATTCCGAGGCCGTGCGCGAGTGGATCGAAGGCTACATGACGGAGGAGGTGTGCAGCGCCTGCGGAGGGACGCGGCTTCGCCCCGAGGCCCTCGCCGTCAAGGTGGCGGGGAAGTCCATCGCCGAAGTGAGCGCCCTCACGGTGCGGGAGGCGCTGGAGTTCTTCCGCACCCTGGAGTTCCCTCCGCGCGAGGCGCAGATCGCCCGGCCGATCCTCAAGGAAATCCTCGCCCGCCTGAGCTTCCTCCAAGAGGTGGGGCTCGACTACCTCACGCTCGACCGCCCGACGCGCACCCTCTCCGGCGGTGAGGCGCAGCGGATTCGCCTCGCCACCCAGATCGGTTCCGGCCTCACGGGAGTTCTCTACGTCCTCGACGAGCCGAGCATCGGCCTTCACCCGCGGGACACGGCGCGACTCATCCGGGCGCTCCAAAAGCTGCGCGATCTCGGAAACACGGTGGTGGTCGTCGAACACGACGAGGAGACGATCCGGGCCGCCGACTACGTCGTAGACATCGGTCCCGGCGCAGGGGAACACGGCGGTCGCGTCGTCGCCGCAGGGTCGCCCGAAGAGATCGCCCGCCATCCGGAATCGCTCACGGGGCAGTACCTTTCCGGACGGCGTTCGATTCCCGTGCCCGCCACGCGGCGGAAGCCGGACGGACGCTGGCTCGTCGTTCACGGGGCGCGGGAGCACAACCTCAAGAACATCGACGTCGCCTTCCCCGTAGGGGTGTTCACGGTCGTCACGGGGGTTTCCGGATCGGGGAAGAGCACGCTCGTAAACGAGATCCTCTACCGCGTCCTCGCCCAAAAGCTTCACGGTGCGCGCGTGCGCCCCGGTGCCCACGTCGGAATCTCCGGGCTCGAGTACGTGGACAAGGTCGTGCAGATCGACCAGTCGCCCATCGGACGAACGCCGCGCTCCAATCCGGCAACGTACACGGGCGTCTTCGACCACATTCGCGAGCTCTTCGCCCAGACGCCCGAGGCGCGCATGCGCGGGTACACGAAGGCGCGCTTTAGCTTCAACCTCCGCGGCGGACGGTGCGAGGCGTGCAAGGGCGACGGCGTCGTCCGCATCGAGATGCACTTCCTTCCCGACGTCTACGTGACGTGCGACGTGTGCAAGGGGAAGCGCTACAACAAGGAGACCCTCGAGGTTCGCTACCGGGGAAAGACGATCGCCGACGTCCTGGAGATGACCGTAGACGAGGCATACGAGTTCTTCGCCGCGATTCCCGCCGTCGAGCGCCACCTCAAGATCCTCCAAGACGTAGGTCTCGGGTACATTCGCCTCGGGCAACCGGCACCTACCCTCTCGGGCGGCGAAGCGCAGCGCGTGAAGCTCGCCGCCGAGCTTCAGCGTCGCTCGAACGGGCGAACGGTGTACATCTTGGACGAGCCGACGACCGGCCTCCACTTTGAGGACGTGCGCCGCCTGCTCGAGGTCCTCCAGCGCCTCGTCGATCAGGGAAACACGGTGATCGTCATCGAGCACAACCCGGACGTGATGAAGTCCGCAGACTACATCATCGACCTCGGGCCGGAAGGGGGGGCGGGCGGCGGGGAAGTCGTCGCTGCAGGGACGCCCGAGGAGGTGGCGGCCGTGGACCGCTCGTACACCGGACGCTTCCTCCGGGAAATCCTCTCGCGGCAGCGCGTCCCTCTTTCCGTACCCGATCGAGGCACCGAAGGATAGGACCACACGTTTCCGCAGAAATCCGGAGGACGAGGGGGTGAAAAGCGTGTCGCCAAAGCGGTTCGATGGCGGGTCTTCGGCAGATGAAGGTAGGGAGCCCCGATTTTCGCCGCGCGCGCCGTTCCACACGGCCCTCCGTTCCTTTTCCCTGCGCACGCGTCGTCCCGGCGAACCGCTCGTCGTGGAACACCTGGTCCGCCGCTTCGACCTCACCCTCGTGGCCGGTGCGGCGGGTCTCAGACGTCCCATTCTCGTGAGCGAACTCCATCGGCCGGGCCTCGCCCTGGCCGGTCACTTCGCCTACCATCCGCCCGAACGCGTGCAGATCCTCGGGAAGACGGAGGTGTCCTTCGTCGCCGATCTCCCTGCCGACGTCCGTCTCGAGCGTTTCCGCCGCCTCCTGTTTCCCGAAACCCCGTGTGTCGTCGTCGCCCACGGGGAAGCGGCACCCCCCGAGCTCCTCGCCGCCGCCGAAGAGGCGTCCGTCCCCGTCCTCCTTTCGGATATTCCGACGACGCACCTCATGAGCAAGCTCACGAGCTTCCTCGAGGCGGGGCTCGCCCCGCGCACGACGATCCACGGAGTCCTCGTAGAAGTGTACGGGATCGGGATCTTGCTCACGGGGGAGAGCGGGATCGGAAAGAGCGAGACGGCGCTCGAACTCGTGAAGCGCGGCCACCGCCTCGTCGCTGACGACGCCGTGGAAATTCACAAGACCTCCGACAACGGCCTCGTCGGAGAAGCACCGGACGTGATCGCCAACCTCATCGAGATCCGCGGCCTCGGCGTTTTGGACGTCATGGCCCTCTTCGGGGCGGGGGCGGTCAAGGAAAGCCAAAGCATTGCCCTCGTGATCCACCTCGAACCGTGGAACGAAGGGCGTTCCTACGACCGCTTGGGTCTCGACGAGACGACCACACGCCTGCTCGACGTCGAGATCCCCATGGTCGTGCTCCCCGTACGTCCGGGCCGTAACCTCGCGGTGCTCATCGAAGTGGCGGCCATGCAGTTCCGCCTCAAGCAGATGGGATACCACTCCGCCCGCGAATTCGCCGAACGCCTCGGGCAGGTGCTCGACGAAAAGGCGTAATCCGCGGTCCCGGGAGGTCAGGTCTTACCATGCCCCATCCTCCGCTTTCCCCCGTCGCCTTTCGGCTCGGCCCCTTCGCCGTGCGCTGGTACGGCCTTCTCATCGGCCTTGGGGCGCTTCTCGGCTTTTGCGTCGCCGCCCGGGAAGGGAAGCGGCGCTACGGTCTGCCCGTGGACGTCTTTCTCGACCTCCTCTTGTACGGTGTACCCGTGGCCGTGATCTTCGCCCGCGTTTACTACGTGGCCTTCACGTGGGACTACTACCGCTTGCACCCGGAAGACATCCTTGCCGTGTGGAAGGGAGGCCTTGCCATTCACGGCGCCCTCATCGGCGCTTTCCTCGTAGGATGGTGGTACGCCCGGAGGATGCGCCTCGATTTATTAGGTCTCCTCGACCTCGCGGCTCCGAGCTTCATCCTCGGACAGGCGATCGGACGGTGGGGGAACTTCCTCAACCAGGAAGCACACGGCGGGCCGGTTTCCCGCGCCTTTCTCGAATCCCTTCACCTCCCGAACTGGATGATCGAGCAGATGTACATCGGAGGAACCTACGTTCACCCTACGTTTCTCTACGAGTCCGTCTGGGACTTCCTCGGCTTTCTCGTCCTTCTGGGCCTCAGGAGGTTCAATCTTCCGCGGGGGAGCATCGTCTTTTCCTACCTCGTCTGGTATTCCGTGGGACGCTTCTACATCGAAGGGCTGCGGACGGACTCCCTCATGCTCTCCCCCACGCTCCGGGCCGCGCAGGTCGTGAGCCTCTTCCTCATCGCTTTGGGAGTTTTCGGGCTCGTGTGGGCGGCGCTCCGCCGTCCGCCCGTGCGCTACGCCGATCCCCTCGTCTTGGCGGGTAGTCCCCTCCTCTCCGAAGGCCGAAAGAGCGGAGACGAAGGACGGGAGGTCTCGGACCCGGGCCGAGGCGAAGCAGCCATCTCCTCTCGGGAAGAACGCGACGCACACGACACGAAGGGAGACGCAGAATGAGCGCGCAGATGACCCCGCCATCTGCCCAAGACGGGCGTTTCCTTCCCGACCTCGCCCACGTCCGGGCCGTCCTCTTCGATTTCGACGGTACGCTCGTGGACACCGAGCGCCTCATCCTGGAGAGCATGATGCGCGTCCTCGACGAGGAAGCCCCCGGGCGTTTTCGCCCCGAGGACATCCGGCGCAACCTCGGCCTCACCCTCGACGCCCAGTTGCGTCTCTACTTCCCCGGCCGAACGGATGAGGAGTACGCCCGACTCGCCGCGCGCTACCGGGAGGACCACGAGCGCCGCTTTGCCGAAGGCGTGCGCGTCTTCCCCGGCGTTCCCGAACTTCTCCGCGCCCTCAAAGAAGCCGGGATCCCCGCCGCCGTCGTCACGAACCGCCACCGCCGCACGCTGGAGTTCGGGGTGCACAAGCTCGGCCTCGCCCCTTGTTTTGCCACGCTCGTCGCCTACCAGGATGTGGAGCGACACAAACCGGACCCCGAGCCCATCCTCGCCGCACTCGCGCGCTTGGAGGTTCCGCCGACCCACGCCCTCATGGTGGGCGACCAGCCCGAAGATCGCCTGGCGGCGAAGGGGGCCGGCGTGCACTTCGCCTGGGCGGGGTGGAACCCCCTCGCCCGCACGAACGCAGACGGAGATCATGCCCCCGTTTTTCCCACTCCCCGCGATCTTCTTATCACCCTCTTCCCCCTACGGGAAGGCGGATCTTCCGCCTTTTGCTGACCGTAGGTCGGGGGAAAGGAGGGCGCGCCATTTGGCGCGCCCTTTTTCGTTCGCCCGGAGGTTTACGAGAGGCCACCGGGAAAGCCTACTCTTTCGAGGGTGGGAGGAGGTCACTTCGCTTCGCCCGCAAGGTCGATCTTGCCTGCCGGGCCGAGCTCGCGTTCGATCGTCTCTAAGACTCCGTTGCCTTTTTCGCCGAAGAAAAACGCGTAGATCTCCTCGGCCTTTTTCCGAACGTCGACATCGGTAAAGCGTTCGGGATAGAGGACCGTCCCTACAAGGTATGCGTCCACGAACACCGTCGGCGCAGCGCCAATGCCGAAGACTTCATGTCACGACCCTCCCGTACAAAGCGTTGAAAGCGCATACTTCTTTGCGATCATTGTAACACGCGGAGACAAGGGAGAGCTTTTTTTCTTGACTTTTCTCGGACGCACCTGTACACTGAGGGTGTCTTTAATTCGCTACCATGGTACCAAGGTAAAGGAAACGCCTTAGGGGGCCTAGGGACGGCGGGGTGCCGCACCCGAGAAACGATAGGGAAAGGGAAGAGGGCGATGGGGGAAGTCGCACGCTTTTCCGTACCCGTGGGATTTGGCGACCTCCTGCCCGAGGAGGTGCGGCGGAGGGAGCGCGTGGAGCGCGAACTCCTTAGGCGCTTTTCCGCGTGGGGATACCTTCCCTTTGTCCCGTCTGCCGTCGAGGAAGCCAAGGCCATGCGCGCCTTGGGTGTGGACGAAGCGCAGGCGTTTACGCTCATCGGCCCCCACGGCGAGATTCTCTATTTGCGACCGGACGGGACATTGCCCGTAGTCCGCTTTTTGAAGAACCTCCTCCCGCACGTGGCCGCCGTCCCCGTCCGTCTCATGTACGCTATCGACGTCTTTCGTCGTACGAACGGCGGGGGAGAGCGGGCGACCTGGCGGCAAGTAGGCCTAGAACTCGTGGGCCTGTCCCCGCCGTGGGGGGAGGTCGAAGTTTTGGCCCTTGCCGAGGAAGCCCTATCCCTCTCCGGCCGGCGGTTTCGCGTTGCAATCGGCCACGCGAAGTTTTTCCCATACTTCCTCGAGGTACTCGGGGTCTCTGGCGGAAGGGCGGCGTCCCTCCACGCCGCCTTGCGCGAGCGCGATTGGGTTCGTTTCCGACGAGAAGCCCAACTTCTCGATCCTGGCGCGCGGGAAATCCTCGCGCGGTTCCTCTCCTGGCGCGGAGAGCCGGCGTCTGTGTTCGACCGCCTGGTGCGCGAGGGGCCTTGGGGTGCCGATTTGCCGCCGCCCGTCGGCGAACTCAAGGCTGTGGCCGAGCACCTCGACCGGATTGGCCGGGGAGGTGCGCTCTACGTCGACCTCCCGATGCTGCCCAAACACGCCTACTACTCGGGAACCGTGGTCGAAGGATTCGTCGAGGGCACGGGAGTTCCCTTACTCGTAGGCGGACGGTACGATTCCCTCCTCGCCCGGGAAGGGGAGCAGAGCCTTCCGGCTTTGGGGTTTGCGGTCGACGCGGGGCTTCTCGCATCCCTCCTCCCTCCGCCGCCGCCTGTGCCCGTCGTACGGATCCTCTTTGCGCCGGAGCGCTTTTCCGAGGCGTTTCGGGAAGCGGAAGAGGTGCGGCGCACGGGGCGGGTGGCCGTCCTCGAAACTTTGCGCGACGTCGCGGGTGCGACCGTCGCCGCCTCTTCCGTTCCCGCAGGTTTCGGCATTGCGGAAAGCGTGGAGGTACGGGTGTTTTCCTAGGACAGAAGCGCGGCGAAGGCTCGTCCGCCTCCCGCGCAAGGGGGGAAGGGAGATGGGGAATGCGGCGCGCGGGCTCACGATCGCCGTCCCTAAGGGAAGGCTCTTTTCCGAGGTAGGGGAACTCTTCGCCCGCGCGGGGTGCCCCCTCGGCGTCGCGGAGGAGCCCAGGCGCCTCGTATGGGAACACGAAGGACGGCGTTTTCTTTTGGCAAAGCCCGTGGACATTCCCGTTTACGTGCGCTACGGCGTGGCGGACGTGGGAATTGTGGGCAAGGACGTCCTCCTCGAGGCCGGCGAGGACATCTACGAACTCTTCGATTTGGGGATCGGGGCGTGCCGCCTCGTGGTGGCCGGACGTAAGGAAGGTCGCGGCCGCACGTACCGGGAAGCGGGTCCTCAAGACCTGCGCGTGGCTACGAAGTACCCGCGGGTGGCGCGGGAGTTTTTCGCCAGCCGCGGGCTGTATCCCGACGTCATCGCCTTGAGTGGTTCGATCGAACTCGCCCCCGTCGTCGGCCTTGCCGACCTCATCGTGGACATCGTGGCGACGGGGCGGACGCTCAGGGAAAACGGCCTCGAGGAATACGAGACCATCGCCCCCATCACTGCCCGGCTCGTTGCCAATCGGGCGAGCTTGCGCCTCAAGGACGAAGCGATCGCCGCCCTGACCGCCTGCCTCGAAGCTGCTCTGCCCGGGCGGCCGCCCGACCCGGAAGGCTGAGGGAGGGAAACGCGTTGTTTACGGTCTTTCCGGCGTTGGACATCTTGGACGGGGAAGTCGTAAGCCTCGTACGCGGGGACCCGCGCGAGCGCCTTACCTTCGGCGATCCCCTGGAATGGGCCGACAGGCTCGCCGCCCGGGGAATTCCGTACGTCCACCTCGTCGACTTGGGAGGAGCGTTCACGGGCACGCCTCAGATCCTCCCTCTCGTCGCTCAATTCAAGGCGCGCGGATTTCGCCTTCAGGTCGGCGGCGGAATCCGCGACCTCGAAACCTTTCTTCGCTACCTTTCCCTCGGAGTTGACTGGCCGGTCGTGGGAACGCGGGCGCTTACGGATCCGGCGTTCCTAGCGGAGATCCTCGATCGAGGCGGAGAACGCGTCACGGTGGCCCTGGACGTCCGCCGCGGCCGTGTTCAGCTTCGCGGATGGACCGAGGCCCTCGAACGCGATCTCGAGGACGTCGCCCGCGAACTCGCACGTGCCGGCGTCCGCCGCGTGCTCTACACGGACGTCGAGCGCGACGGGACGCTTTCGGGCGTCGACCTCGAAGAGGCGCTGTTTCTCGCCGATCGGGGGTTTTCCGTCGTCATGGCCGGTGGCGTTCACACCCCGGAGGATGTGACCCGGGCGCGGGAATACGCCCCGCGGGGGATTTCCGGCGTCGTGGTCGGACGCGCCTTCCTCGAAGGGCGCATCCCCTGGGAACTATTCGTCTCTTCCGAGAACGTCGAGGACGTCTAAGGGGAACGGCAGGCGTAACGCACAGGGTCGGGTATTCCGGGCTGACCTGCGGACGAAAGCCTTGTCCTCGAAATTTACCGGAACTTTCCCCCTGAGTTTGGCAGTCGGATCCGTAAGGAGGAGACCGCCGTGGGAGCCGAATTCGAAAAGCCTCGAGACGGAAGGTCGCCGGACGCGTGTGCGGAAATCGTTTCCGCCCCCGAAAAGGATGCGGTTCGTCCTGAAACTCCTCGCCGAATCATCCCTTGCCTGGATACGAAGGACGGTCGGGTAGTCAAGGGAGTTCGCTTTATCGCCCTGCGGGACATCGGAGACGTCGCCGAGCTCGCCGCCCGGTATGCGGAGGAGGGAGCCGACGCCCTCGCCGTGCTCGACATTTCCGCCACGGAAGAGGGGCGCGCGACGCGCCTCGACCTCGTGCGCGCGGTACGCTCGCGCACGGACCTCCCCCTCATCGTCGGCGGCGGGATCCGCTCGTTGGACGACGTGCTCCGGCTCTTGGAGGCCGGGGCGACGCAGGTGTCCGTCGGCTCCTACGCGGTCGAGCGTCCGGCGTTCCTGGAAGAAGTGGCCCGAAGCGTGGGCTCCGAACGCCTCGTCCTCGCCCTCGACGCGAAGTGGACGGAGGACCGCGGCTACGTCGTCGCCATTCGCGGAGGAAAAGTACTCGCGGAGTACTCCGCCCACGCCTTCGCCCGGGAGGCCGTCGAGCGCGGCGCGGGCGAAATTCTCCTCACGAGCGTGGACGCCGACGGCGTGCAGCGGGGGTACGACTTGCTCCTCACAGACTGCATCGCCCGCGAAGTTCCCGTACCCGTGATCGCTTCCGGCGGGGCGGGGAAGCTCGAGCACTTCATCGAAGTCTTCGAGCGGACGCGGGCCCAGGCGGCCCTCGCGGCTTCCGTCTTTCACGACCGGATCCTCACCGTGCGCGAGGTAAAGGAGGCGCTCGCGCGCCGCGGAATTCCCGTACATCTTCCCCCGTCTGCGTGATGCCACCGCCGGGAGCCGGGCTTTTGCACACCCACGTGAGAGAGGAGGCGATACGGTGCCCGCGCTTACGCGTGAGGAGTTTTGGCAGGCGGTGCGGTTTACGGACGGGCTTCTCCCGGTCGTCCTCGTGGACGCACGGACGAAGGACCTCCTCACCCTCGCGTACATGGACGAGGACGCCCTTCGCCGGACGCTGGAGACGGGGGAAACCTGGCTCTACAGCCGTTCGCGACGCGCGCTCTGGCACAAAGGCGAAACTTCCCACAACCGCCAAAAGGTCGAAGCTCTCGTCCTCGACTGCGACGGCGATGCGCTCGCCGCGTACGTGCACCCTCTCGGGCCGGCCTGCCACACGGGGGAGTGGTCGTGCTTCCATCGCCCTCTCCTGATCCGGGCGGAAGGCCGGACGGAGGACGAAGGGGCCCCTTTTTCCCCTTCGCCCGCGGGGTCGGAGGCCCACCCCGAAGGACAGTGGTCCTACCCCTTTCCTCCTTCGTACCTCGCTTCGGAGTCGATGTCCTCCGAAGGGCTTACCGTCCGGGATCTTGGGTTCGTTTTGGAACGCCTCGCGCGCGTGATCGCCGCGCGCCGAACCGAACCACCGGAGAAGTCCTACACCGCCTACCTCTTTCGCGAGGGACGGGAGAAGATCCTCAAAAAGATCGGCGAGGAGACCACGGAGGCGATCCTCGCCGCCCAGGCGGGGCGCAAAAATGAGCTCGCGGAAGAGCTCGCCGACGTGCTCTACCACGTGAGCGTGCTCCTTGCGGAACTCGAGATGGACTTCGGTGCGGTGGCTTCGGCCTTGCATCGGAGGCTGGAGGGTGCCCGCGACGTAAAGCACACCCGCGCTTTTCCGCGAAAGGGATGAGTCCGTACGCGCCCGGGAGCCGATGATAACTCTTGCCGCTACCAGGGACTCCTGTAGATGAGTCCGTACGCGCCCGGGAGCCGAAGCAACGCCCGGGCGAGGGGAGGGAGATCCGTTGCTCCGCATCTACGCCTACGCGCCGGGTCGGGAAAGCGATCCGGATTTCCAACGGCTCCTCCGCCGTGCGGAAGCGGACATCGCCGCGACGGAGGAGACGGTTCGCGCCATCCTCGAAGACGTGCGCCTTCGGGGCGATGCGGCCCTGCTCGAATTCACGCGTCGGTTTGACGGCGTAGACCTCCCGGAGGGGAGGATTCGTGCAGACGAAGGGGAGATCGCCGCGCAGGCGGAACGCCTCCGTCGGGAGCGGCCGGACGTCCGTGAGGCGATCGATACGGCGGCCGCGAACATCCGTCGTCACCATGAACGCCAGCTGCCCCCGCCGATTACCTGGGGCGAGGTCGTCCCCGGGGTGTTTGCCGGGGAAAAGGTGACCCCCATTCCCTCGGTCGCCCTCTACGTGCCGCGTGGCAAGGGGAGCTTTCCTTCCGTGCTCCTCATGCTCGCCGTGCCCGCCCGGGTAGCCGGAGTGCCGAAGATCGCCGTCTTTACGCCTCCCAACGCCGAAGGTACCCTCGACCCCGCCGTAGCCTACGCCGCCGATCTTCTCGGCATCCGCGAGGTGTACAAGGTCGGCGGAGCTCAGGCGGTTGCGGCGGCAGCCTTCGGAACGGAGAGCGTACCGCGTTTCCCCAAGATCCTCGGTCCGGGCAACCGCTACGTCGCCCAAGCGAAGCGTCTCCTGTACGGGAGCATCGACCCGGGACTGCCCGCGGGGCCTTCGGAAGCCCTCGTCCTCGCCGACGCGTCCGCCCGACCGGATTGGGTCGCCCGCGACCTCCTCGTCGAAGCAGAACACGGCCCCGAATCCGCCGCCCTTCTCGTGACGCCGTCGCGCAAGCTCGCGGAAGCGGTAGCGGAGCTCCTTCCCGAGCTTGCGGAAAGCCTACCCGAACCGCGCCGTTCATTCGTGCGCGACGTCTTCGCCGCGTACGGCGGAGCGGTGCTCACGCCGGACCTCGAAACGGCATTTGCCTTTGCCGACCTCTACGCCCCGGAACACCTCCTCCTTCACGTCTCCGATCCAATGGCGGCCGTCTTCCGCCTGCGGAATGCCGGCGAGATTCTCGTCGGCCCGCACACGACGATCCCCTTGGGCAACTTCGTTGTCGGCGTAAACGCGATCCTCCCCACTGGGGGGGCCGCCCGCTGGAGTTCCGGGGTGAGCGTCTACGACTTCTTGAAGCGCACCTCCCTCGCCTACGTAACGCCCGAGGGGGTGCGCGTCCTCGGACCCCACGCCGTGGCCTTCGCCGACGTAGAAGGGTTTCCCGCCCACCTCGAAGCCGTCCGCGCGCGTCTCCAAGAGGGAAACGAGGGGTGATGCGGATGAAAGATGCCGAAATACGTTCCGAAGGCTTCCCCCGCGTGCGCGTCACGCGCACGACGCGGGAATCGCGCGTCGTCGTAGGCCTCGCCGTTCGCGGAGCGACCCCGGACGTGAAGTTTGCGCTTCGGACGCCGCACCCGTTCTTTAGCCACATGCTCGAGCAGGTTGCTTGGCGGAGCGGCCTCGGAATCGAGGTGGACGTAGAACTCGCGCATTTTTCCCTACGCCACCTCGTCACGGAAGACGTCGGTACGGCCTTCGGCCGCGCGGCGGCGCGGCTTCACGACCGACTCGCGGAACGCGGCGTCCGCGGCTTCGCCCACGCCTACGCTGCCCTCGACGAGGCCCTCGCCCGCGCCGTTCTCGCCTTTGAAGGCCGGGCGTACCTCCACCTGGACGTGGACGAACGCTTTCCCGAAGAGACGGAGGGGGTGTCGTCCGAAGACCTCGTGGCCTTTTTCGAGGGCTTCGTCCAGGGGGCCGGCGCCACGCTCCACCTCGACCTCCTCCGCGCACGCCCGAGACACGGCCACCACCTCTGGGAGGCGCTCTTTCGCGCCTTTGGAATGGCGCTCGGGGACGCCCTTTCTCCCTCCCCCGAACGCCGCGGCCTCAGCGCAGGCGTGGCGGGAAGGGCGGATTACGACGTGGCAGACGAGTGAAGGGCTTTCGCCGTACCTCTCCCTTTGCAAAACGGGGAGGGAGCTGGTACGATTGAGCCGAGGCTGGATCGGCGGCACGCTCCGCCGACCCGGCGGGCTTTCGGGAAATCCCAGGTAACCCCCGCCCGCACCGTGCGGGGGTGGTTGTTTTGCCTCTACGGCTTTTCCCGCGCATCCTCGGGAGCCGCATTCGACATCACCGATCGGAGGGATCGCGTCGATATGGTGGGTGGCTTCGGATTTACGCTTGGCGGCCTCGGAGGGCCGGAGACGAAGGAATACGACGTCGTGATCGTCGGCGCAGGCCCCGCGGGGATGACCGCCGCGCTGTACGCCTCGCGTGCCCAGCTCTCCACCTTACTCGTGGAAAAGAACGTCCACGGCGGTCAGATGACGAACACGGAGGAAATCGAAAACTACCCGGGGTATCCGTCGATCAAGGGTTCGGAGCTCGCCGCCATCATGTTCGAACACGCCCTCAAGTTCGGAGCCGAGCACACCCACGGAGAGGTCACAGGTCTGGAAAAGGAAGGCGACCGCTGGGCCGTGCTCACGGCTGAAGGGAGCCGGTACCTCGCCTACGCGGTGATCTTGGCGACGGGCGCGGACAACAAGCGTCTGGGAGTACCCGGCGAGGATCGCCTCGCGGGGCGCGGCGTATCCTGGTGTGCGGTATGCGACGGCGCGTTTTTCAAGGACAAGGACGTCCTCGTCGTCGGCGGCGGGGACTCGGCCGTCGAGGAAGCCGCGTACCTCACGCGCTTCGCCCGCAAGGTGACCGTCGTCCACCGACGCGACAAGTTTCGGGCGATCAAGACGCTCCAGGACCGCTTCTTCCGCAACGAACGCACGGACGTGATCTGGAACACGGTGGTCACGGAAATCCTCGGCGACAAGCGCGTGGAGGCGGTGCGTCTGAAGAACGTCGTGACCGGGGAAGAATGGGTGCGCCCCACGGACGGGGTGTTCATCTACATCGGCGTGGAACCCAACTCTGCCGCATTTCGCTCTCTGGGCATCACGGACGAACAGGGCTACGTCCTCACAGACGAATCCATGCGGACCGCCGTTCCGGGGATCTTCGCCGCAGGTGACGTCCGCAAAAAAGAGCTCAAGCAGGTTGCCACAGCCGTCGGCGACGGCAGCGTGGCGGCAATGAGCGCCCTCGCGTACGTCGAGGCGATCAAGGAGGGCCGGCCCGTCCATCCGTGATGCGCCTTTTGGCAGAGGGACGTGACCCGTGTAACAAACTTTTAAGGTTCCTGTGAACGGACTTTAACCCGCGGGGCGCATCGGGATCGTACACTACAACTGCAATGACCCCCTTTCACCATAGAGATCCGTTTCCGGCGGGGAATCCGACCCCGCGTTTTTTTTTTTTTTTTTTTTTTTTTTTTTTTTTTTTTTTTTTTTTTTTTTTTTTTTTTTTTTTTTTTTTTTTTTTTTTTTTTTTTTTTTTTTTTTTTTTTT